>NZ_JACJPA010000095.1:0-28273 GCF_014695845.1 Trichocoleus sp. FACHB-591 | reverse complement strand
GCGACAACCGTGCTCGGAGCCTGCCTAGGCGAGGTGGTTGTTGCCCTGTTGCTTCAGGAAGTTGAGCAAAAGCGCATGCTGTTACAGCAGCAGGGGTGGGAGGTTCAGATTACGAGGTGCAAGATCTGAGTATAGCAACTTTGCGCGATCGCGCTTATAGATGCCTCGGTGATTCAGTCTAAGCCAGGTTTCAGGCGAACAAGATAATATGACAGTATCCAAAAACATTGCGTAAAAAGATAGGAGGTTTTTAGATCATGGTCAAACCCATTAATCAAGAGTTTAGTGCTGCGGGACAGGTGACACCGGAGGAATTAGAGCAAGCGGCACAAGCGGGGTTTAAATCGGTTTTGAATGTGCGATCGCCTGAGGAACAAGGTTTTCTCAATGAAGAGGCACAAATTGTTACCTCTTTGGAATTAGCTTACGCCAATGCTCCCCTAGCGATCGCTACGCTGGATGAAGCCCAACTCGCTGCGATTGTCACTGAACTGGATAAACTACCAAAACCAACGCTAATTCACTGTGCCGGGGGCTTGCGGGCTAGTGCTGTGGCGCTTCTGAGTATTGCCCAACAAGAAGGATTGACTTCGGAGCAAACCATAGAACGAGCCCAGGCAGTCGGGATCGATCTCGATGCGAATCCCAAGCTAAAACAGGCACTAGAGCAAGCGATCGCCAATAACCCCAAAGTCAACTCCTAGCAATAGCAGCCATCAGGCAATTGTGTCATTTATGATGAAGTTATCCCGATACCTTGCTAGGTGCTCGCTCTTTTAAGCGTATGGATAGTTTTCTCACGGCTGTAGACACACAAACAGTACTTTTAGTGGCAGCGATCGCAATTTCGCTGTTGTTTATCAGGCTCTTATTTAAAGTTCTAAATGCCAGTTGGGGGTCGATCTTAGCGATCGCGGCCATTGTTTTGGTGCTGCAATATGCTTTTGGCATCGCTCCCAATCAATTGTTAACGGAGATTAGCCAACTTCCCCAAGATTTAATTCAGTTTGTGCAAAACTTCAATTTGCCAGAACTCAGTAGCCTCTACAGCCAGGGATCGTAATGGTACAAGTCAAAGTTTATGGCTTGAGATCCGAGCTTGACCCCATCAAACCCCAGCTTTCCGAGGTTATTCATTCCTGTATTGTAGATGCTCTGCAATATCCGCCGGACAAGCGAGCACATCGTTTTTTCCCGCTTGATGCCTCAGATTTCTTCTATCCCGCAGGTCGAACAGAGCGTTATACCATTCTTGAGTTGAGTATGCTGGAAGGCCGTAGTGTAGAAGCTAAGAAGCGGTTAATTCGTCTCCTATTTGAGCGAGTTCAACCGTTAGGCATCTCATCTCAAGATCTAGAAATCACCATTTTTGAAACCCCTAAACATAACTGGGGTTTCCGTGGGTTGCCTGGAGACGAACATCAGCTCAACTACACTATTGAAATATAACTCTATCATTTAAGGCTTACGGGTTTCAGAGCTTTTATTTTTCCACTTCAAATACGACTCAATGGTGGGGAAATATTGCACTGTTCCATCCAAGCCTTCCGGTCTGCCCTTCAGATATCCCTCTAAATAAACAGAGCCTTGCATTTGGGGTAATAACCCACGCTCGCGATCGCGACAGCCCTGTTGATAATGTTGCTCTCTCAAGTGCTCAAACATAGGATGTCCTAACTGTAGAGTCTAGGTTTAACTTCCACTTCTACAATAGGCATTCCGCTTGATAGAATCAAATGTTCTTGTTTCTCAAAACGATTAATTTAAGTGATTAAACATGCCCATCACTGCGATCCTGTTTGACCTGGATGGAACACTCACAGATCCCAAACCAGGGATTACTCGCAGTATTCAGTACGCCCTCTCTGAGTTGGGT
This sequence comes from Trichocoleus sp. FACHB-591, assembly GCF_014695845.1. Lineage (NCBI taxonomy): Bacteria > Bacillati > Cyanobacteriota > Cyanophyceae > Leptolyngbyales > Trichocoleusaceae > Trichocoleus > Trichocoleus sp. FACHB-591. The sequence goes on along the minus strand of NZ_JACJPA010000095.1, from coordinate 26,397 downwards.
TACCCGTCACCCGCTGTCGATGAATTACTTTGGTGTATTGGGCCACCGTTGCAACAAAGTTTCGCCACGCTCCTAGACACCTCAGACAAGGTTTTGATTAACCGAGCCGTAACGCTTTATCGCGATCGCTATGCCACGATTGGGTTATTCGAGAATGCCCTATATCCGCAAATTTTAGAGACACTAGAAACGATTCGGGCGGCTGGCTATCAAACTTTGATCGCTACCTCCAAACCGCATGTTTACGCTCTCCGAATTGTTGAGCACTTTAAGCTAGCAACCCTGTTTGATGGTGTGTATGGTAGCGAACTCGATGGCACTCGCAGTGAAAAAGATACTTTGATTGCTTACATCCTCAAGACCGAACAGCTTGCGCCTGAAAATACGGTGATGACTGGCGATCGCCAGCATGACATGATTGGTGCCAAACGGAATCAGATGGGCGCGATCGGGATCACCTACGGCTATGGAACGGTGGAGGAGCTAATACGGCATGGTGCTGATGGGCTAGCTCATTCACCCGCTGAAATCCCAAAAGCACTGCTGGAATGCGATCGCTTCTCCATGACCTCAGGCAGTCCTTTGTTGAACACTAACTGAGTCTTGCATCCTTGGTAGCCAAGATGCTTGTAAAACTGGTGGGCCGCTTGACGTTGCGTATTAGAACGAACCACGATGCTGCGACAGTCCTGTTTGTGTGCCCACTGTTCAGCTTGCTGGAGCAGTAAACGCCCAATCCCCTGCCCTCGACAGTTCTGATCCACAATCAGCCCACCGATTTCGGCTACTTGACCCACTAATAAGGATTGACGGGCATAGATGTGAATCCAACCAAGGACAGCGACACTCGACGAATGAGCAATGTAAATGGCATGGTCTGGATCTCCTTCCAGATGCTTTAAGCGCTCCCACACCGCTTGAGGAGCTACGGAATAACCTAGCTGCTCTGCCAGTAGGGCGATCGCGGCTGCATCTTCAGGCACGGCTAAACGGATGAGTCGGTCAAACGGAGGCATGCTAGAAAAGCTCACCACAAAATGTTACGTCAAGATATTACGTAAAGAATTGTTGAAAAATAGGTGGCAAAAGTCAGAAAAATTGTTCAGACTGAGTATATGCGAGGTTCAGTCTGAACAATTTAGCCCAGTTCTGATCGTTATTTAGGAGATTAATAATGAAGCAAGTACTTTTTGGTAGCTTGTCTGCTGTTGCTATGGCGATCGCCGCAGCTGCAACCCCCACGATCGCCGCTGAATTAACCACATCCAACGGGGCAAACAGCAAAGTAGTTCGGCAGACACCTCCTGTAACCTTAGTAAACTTGGCTCAACAAGGCCATTTCCGCAATCAGGGGATTCCTTCCAGCCAAGCGTTGACCCAAGCGATCGCGGCAGGACAAGTGACTCCTGAATCCCTGGTGCAAGCAGGGATTCAGAATAACTTAGTCAACTCAGACACCTTAAATAATCAGGGTTACCTGAAGGTGGTTGAGGTGCAATTCCGCGAAATTGTGCAGGACTTTGTGATCTCTTCAAGTGATGTTGATAACTGATGAGATCTGCTCTGCTAACCTATTTCCGGTATTGGGATTGCCAACAGGAAGTGGCTAGTAGATTCATGCTGATGGTTGGGAGAATTTTTTTGACTTAATACTACGGTAAATCAATAGAGATACCGTAGATAAACCCGAGTATCCCATAGCCAATTCAGAAAAGCAAGTCTCTTGATCTGCTTCTGAGGCTTAGCCATGACCTAATACCGGATGAGGTCGGTAGGGTTGCTCTAGGGCAGCGAGTTCAGTGGCATCTAAAGCGAGGTCGATCGCGGCGATCGCATCCTCTAGGTGTTGCAGTTTGCTTGCACCAATGATCGGTGCTGTCACGCCAGGCTGGTGTAATAGCCACGCCAAGGCAATCTGCGCTGGGGCAACTCCCCGATTTTTTGCTAGTTCTACGACTCGATCTACGACTTGAAAATCACCTTCCTCGTAGTACAGCCGATGGGCAAAGTCATCGGATTTGGCTCGTGCTGTCGCTCCGTCTCCTCGCTGCTGCCGATTCCCTGCCAAAAAGCCTCGTGCTAATGGACTCCAAGGAATCACACCGATCCCTTGGTCACGGCATAGAGGCAACATTTCTCGCTCCTCTTCGCGGTAGACCAAGTTGTAGTGATTCTGCATAGAAATAAAGCGCGTCCAACCGTGCAAATCAGCAGTGTAGAGAGCTTTAGCAAACTGCCAAGCATACATACTCGACGCGCCGATGTAGCGCACCTTGCCAGATTTCACGACATCGTGCAGCGCTTCTAGGGTTTCCTCAATTGGTGTTTCATCATCCCAACGGTGGATTTGATAGAGATCCACATAGTCGCTTTGTAACCGTCGCAAGGAAGCATCAATGCTATCGAAAATGTGTTTGCGAGATAAGCCGCGATCGTTAGGACCAGGACCCATCGGGTTATAAACTTTGGTGGCAATTACCACTTGATCCCGCTGGGCCAAGTCTTTCAGCGATCGCCCTAAAACTTTTTCGCTCACGCCTTTGGAGTACATATCCGCTGTATCAAAAAAGTTGATCCCAGCTTCCAAGGCTCGCTGAATGAAGGGACGGCTTTCCGCTTCAGGCAAAACCCAATCTCGCCACTGCGGAGAACCATAGGTCATGGTTCCTAAACAAATGCGAGAAACCTTTAAACCAGTTTTTCCCAGGTTGATATATTGCATCCCTCAACATCTCCTCTCTGACTTTTTTTACCGCTATCCCATTTTTACCTTCGGTGCCCTCACCCCTCCTAATGCAATTCTTGTTGAATCCAACGAGAGACGGCAGGTAATTGTTGACTGAACCAAAGTGACCCCAAAATGCAAATGCTGCCACAGACAACCAGCGTACTGGGGGCACCGATCGCCTGAGCTAAACTGCCTGCCAGCAAATTACTCAGAGGCAACATTCCCACCAGTGACAGTGCATAAAAGCTCATGACTCGGCCCCGTTTGCTATCCTCCACCAGGCTTTGAATCACAGTATTACTGCTCGCCACCTGAAGCGTGCTGCTGCTCCCCACCAACACCAACAGCAACAGCGAAATCCACACCACTCTAGATTGTGAGAAGGCAATTAACCCTAGCCCGATTACAGCAGGACAGAGGGCGATCAACCGCTCTAGCCCTTCAGTGCCTCGCCGTAAGCTGAGATAAACACAGGCAAATACCGAACCGATCGCCCCCGCTGCCGTGAGAAAGCCCATTGTTTCCGGACCACCTTGGAGAATATCCGCCGCAAAAATGGGTAGGAGTGCCATGTAAGCGATGCCAAATAAGCCCTGCACAGTCAACAATAGGAGAATTGAGCGAATTGGCAAAAAAGTATAGACGTATCTGAAGCCTTCTTTCAGTCTTTGCCAATTATTGCTAGTTTGAGCTTCTATAGGCTGGGGCGTTAATCGCATTGCCCAGAGTGCCAGAATTGCCGCCACATAACTGAGACTGTCGTAGAGGAAGCAGTATCCTGCCCCAACTGTGGCTAGCAAAATTCCACCGATCGCGGGGCCAATTAGTCGAGAACTGCTAAGCATGGCAGAATTAAGGGCGATCGCATTGCTCAAATCTTCGCGCTCGTTCACCATTTCCACTACAAAGGCATGACGCACAGGCATATCCAGCCCTTTCACCACGCCTGCCAAAATACTGAGCATCAGGAGAGATTCAAAACTAGCCAACTTTAGAAACGTGAGAATGGTTAAGGCGAAAGAAACGGCAATTCCCATAAACTGCGCCAGCAATAGTAGAGATCTACGACTCCAGCGATCGGATAAAACTCCTGAGAAAGGAGTCAAAATCAACGTAGGCAGAAAGCCGAGGAATCCAGTTAAACCCAATAGCCAGGCAGAATGAGTTAGATCATAAATTACCCAAGGCACAGCCACTTGGGTCATAAATGTGCCTGAGAGGGAGAAGCTTTGGCCAATGAAATAGAGGCGAAAATTGCGCGATCGCAAGGCAGGTAGTTGCTGGCTCACCTGGAACCAGATTTTTTGTAGTCCGTTCAATTGCATAGCAAACGATTTCCGTGACCTCCGAAGCGTGAATTGCCGCGTCGGAGATGGCTGCTTTTAGAAAAGACAAAACTAATTGCTGAGCAAATTGTTAGATCATCTAACTGATATGTGGAGCTATTGTCTGCCAAAGTAATTGGTTTAGTCAAGGCTCCATAGCATCAGGTGGCCTAAATCGATCCTAAGGATGAGAAAGATGATCAGATCGAGTTGGGCCTAACCGAGAGATTTAGCCAAAAATCTGAAACCGATGTGCTTGCTTTTCACCCATCTCTATGTAACGATGACTTCTACAAGAAAATACTGTAATCCCATCGATTTACCGTAGATTAACCGATTACAGTTCTGTATATCTCTTGTCCTAAACATGCCGAGCAAGGTTTAGCACTGCTGAATCAAGAACGAGTTTCTACCAGATTCAGCGATGACAGAAATTCTTGAAATCTAGTTTGGCAGCGCGATCGCAGACGCTGCTAATTTGACGCATCCAAGTGGGTGCTCATTCATTATTCATGACTATTACTTACGACTGGAGGGGACGAAAGTTTATTATGTCGCAACATCGGTGGCAATTGCGTGAGGTGCGGTTGAGTCTGCTTGGCCTAGGAGTTTTAGGGTTATTGTTGATTCCTGCCCGCAGTTGGGCAAATACGCCAGAATCTCCAGCTTCAACAGAACATTCAACAGAACAGCAGGCCGCGATCGCATACATCACGCTTCAACCACAACCTGTCCCTTCCCCAGACATTCCTAGCAGCAGCGAGAGCGTTCAGATCTCCCAAGTTGCCCTTCCTAGCCAAGTTGTCCCTCCTAGCAGCAAACCTATTTCTACTGTTGAGGCATCTATCACGCCTAGCCCAGCGTTATCTCAGGTTACGTCTGTATCTCAGCTTTCGGATGTCACTCCTACCGATTGGGCGTTTCAAGCCCTCCAGTCTCTCGTTGAGCGCTACGGCTGCATTGCAGGTTATCCCGATGGCACCTACCGCGGCAATCGATCGCTCTCTCGCTATGAATTTGCGGCTGGTTTAAATGCTTGCTTAGACCGCGTGAATGAGCTAATTGCTGCGGCTACAGATGGCCCCACGACTGAAGATCTGAAAACGCTTCAGCGGTTACAAGAAGAGTTTAGCGCTGAACTGGCAACCTTGCGGGGTCGAGTTGATGCCTTGGAAGCCCAGACTGCCAAGCTAGAACAGCAGCAGTTCTCGACCACTACCCAGCTCAGAGGAGATGTAACTTTCATCGTGGCGGATACCTTTGGCGATCGCGCCAATAATACGCACCAAGACGATACGAAAGATGAGACAACTACCTTTTTCGCCCAGCGTACCCGCCTGACGTTGCAAACCAGCTTCACCGGAAAAGACCAACTGACCACAGGCTTACAGGCCAGCAATATCCCTAACTTTTCTTCCCAAACGGGAACACAGATGACCCGCTTTGGGTTTGAGAGACAGGGTGCCTTTGAGGATAACGATTTGTTTCTCGATCGCTTGTATTATCGCTTTCCGGTAAATGACAAGCTAACTGCTTGGATTGGTCCGAGAGCGTTGCAACCCGCTGTCTTTTTACCAACTCTCAACCCCCTAGTAGGGGGACCCACAGGAGCAAGTTCTCGCTTTGCCGCCTTCAACCACACCTTGTATCGGCCTGGGTTTGATGGTGCGGGTGCTGCTGTTTCCTACAAGTTTAATCCCCAATTGCAACTCGGTCTAGGCTACATAGTAGATAATAACCAGGCTAGCCAACCTGAAAACGGTCGAGGGATCTTTGAAGGCAATAATCTCGCCATTGCTCAGTTAACCTTCTCCCCCAGTCGTCAGTTTGATCTGGGACTGACTTATGGACGCAAGTATTTTGGTAACAATACAGGTTTTAACCTCACGGGTGGCACAGGCAGCGCCTTTGCCAGAAACCCATTTGACCAAAGAGCCACAGCCTCCGATAACTTTGGTGTGGAGTTTAACTGGAGAGCCCGTCCCACACTCAATCTGAGTGGTTGGTTTGGGTACACTCGCGCTCATCAATTAAGTGGAGGAGATAACGATGCCACCATCTTACACGGGGCACTTATAGTCGCATTCCCAGATCTGTTTGCCAGAGGGAATTTAGGGGGATTCGTGGTCGGGGTGCCGCCAAAAGCGACTAGCAACGATTACCGCTCTAGACCCGGAGCGGCTCCTCGTGAAGATGTCGATACTTCACTACACTTGGAAGCTTTCTACACGTTCCGGCTAACAGACAACATTAGTGTCACCCCGAATGTCTTTGTCGTCACCGCACCAGAACATAACGACGCGAATGATGCGATTTGGGTGGGTGCCCTGCGGACGAACTTCTCCTTCTAGTCCTTCATTTCTTCTCACCATCTATTTAGATCAATTAGGAGGTAAGTCATGAGTTTGGAATTAAGTTTAGCGGGTAAAACCGCGATCGTCACGGGAGGCAGTGCAGGGATTGGATTTGCCATTGCCAAAGCACTGTATCGTGAAGGAGTCAGTGTTGCGATCGCGGCTCGGAATCCAGAGCGATTGGAGCAAGCTGCTCAGGCAATTCGCGAGTTACCCAATCAGGGAAACCAAGTGCTTGCCATCAGTGCCGATCTCTCTCAAGCTGAAGGAGTAGATACTGTGGTGTCAAAAACACTAGCAGCCTTCGGTCAGATTGATATCTTGATCAACAATGCTGGGTCTGCTCAAGCGGGTGCATTTCTCGATCTAGAAGATCAAACCTTTGTAGATGCTTGGAACCTCAAACTGCTGGGCTATATCCGCCTCGTCAAAGCGGTCATTCCTGATCAGATCCAGCGACGGGATGGCAGAATTGTCAATATCATCGGCGGAGCAGGACGTACCCCCCGCCCTAGCTTCCTTCCTGGTGGCACAACAAACGCTGCATTGCTCAACTTTACTCGCGGCATTGCCAAAGAGCTGGCTCAGCACAACATCCGGATTAATGCCATCTCTCCCGGCGCAACGGCAACAGAACGGGGCGATCGCTTGGCCGAACAAAATGCCCAAATCCGAGGCGTGAGCGTAGCAGAAATCAAAGCTGAGACGGTGAAATCTATCCCTTTGGGGAAAATGGCGCAACCTGAGGAAATTGCCAACTTAGCTTTATTTCTAGTCTCTGATTTGGCTGCTTCCATCACAGGAGCCGAAATTCTGGTAGATGGTGGCACTACGCCGGGTGTCTAGCGGAGTGCTAGGTGCCGAAAATTAAGTGCTCTCCTGGGCGAGGCATTTCGTGAGTAATTGAATGCTTCGCCCATTTTTTTATGGATGTGATTAAACTCCGTGCTGCTTAAACCATGCCTGAAGCCGCTTCCAGCCATCCTTAGCATCTACTTCTCGGTAGGAAGGGCGATAGTCAGCAAAGAAGGCGTGGGGGGCATCTGGGTAAACGAGGATTTCCGATTGGCTGCGGCTTGCTTTTAGTTGCTCTCTCATCTGCTCCACGGTATCCAGAGGAATGCCTGTATCCTGACCGCCGTAGAGTCCGAGAACAGGTACTTTGAGTTTGGAGGCCACATCAACGGGGTGCTTGGGCGTGAGCTCACTGGTATTACCGACTAATCGCCCGTACCACGCTACTCCTGCCTTGACTTGAGGATTGTGCGCCGAGTATAGCCAGGTGATGCGCCCCCCCCAGCAGAAGCCTGTGATCGCTAATTTATCTGAATTACCGTTGGATGACTTCACGGCCCAGTTGATGGTGGCATCTAAATCAGACAGCACTTGCGCGTCAGGCACTTTGGCGACCACCTGACGAATTTCATCAATGCTATCTAACTGAGAAACATCTCCCTGACGGGCAAAGAGTTCTGGGGCGATCGCCACATATCCCAGCTTGGCAAACCGACGGCAAACATCCTGGATGTGTTGATGCACCCCAAAAATTTCCTGAATCACCAAAACGATCGGAAAATTCTTTCCAGTGGCAGGCTGTGCTCGATAGGCAGGAATTTCACCATCTTTGACGGGAATGTTTACCGCACCTGCGATTAATCCTGTGGGGTCGGTAGCGATAATACTCTCCGCGATCGGTTGCACTGCCAAAGTGAAACCTGTCGCTAGAGTTGTGGTGGCAATAAATTCACGACGTGTCATTGCTTTCATGCTCTTATCTAGTATTGATCCAACAGGAAGGTAAATACTACTTGCTAACCATCGCTGAGTCTAGATAGTTAGATACTCTAATGATTTAATATACTAATAATTTTGTTGATTTAACGAATCCAATTTGCCACTCGCTGCTTTTGGATTAGTCAAATCGCGATCGCTGAAGTGACATCTGTGTAGATAAAGCAGTACCCAACATCATAACGACTTTGTTGGCGCAGATAGCCATACGCTTGGTTCCACCTGCCTGTCTCTAAGTCTTTCTGTAGGCGGGACAACCCCTGGTTAAGTTCAGTTTTGTCAATTTTCGCGAATGAAGAGATGCCGTTGCGGGTACGGCTATCCAAATACATTCCTGGCCTAGCCCAACCAACCGCAGCGAAAGCATCTGAGAGATTGTGCGGCAATGGAAAGGTTTGCACCCTAACCTGGTTTCCAGTAATCGATTGCAGAGTAGAGATTAACGTCGAGATAGGCAGAAACGTAGACTCCACATCTGCGACAAAGGAAGGAAAATATTGCGTTAGCCAAAAATCAGTAATTTTCTCTGGATCGTAAGTAAATAAAATAATAGGTCCATTCCCCGTAACGCGAGCAATCTCTCGCAATGCTTGCTGAGGATCTGAGAAATGGTGGAAAGCTAGCATCATAATTGCTGCATCAGCTACCCCATCAGGCAATGGCAGAGTTTCTGCAACCGCATCACTCCAATGGACTGATGGATGAGCGATGGCTTGGCTACGCATCGTTGCTGAAGGTTCTACAGCCAGAACTTGATACCCTTGTTCAGCTAGCGCGATCGCATAAGAACCTGTCCCAGCACCAATATCTATCACAACAGATGCTTGGGAGGGTGCCAGGATCTCTAGCAATGTGGCAGTAATTTGAGGATCTCGCCTCCGGGTCTGCGAGTAGCCTTTTCCGATCACGTCATAAAGAGCCATACTGATACTCTATCCATAAGAGCTATTTTATTAGTTAATCTAACAATTAGTTAAACACTGAATTTTGTATCGTAGTAACTTGTGTTTCCTTTAGGGAACATGTGATACTCTTCAAGTATTCTACGGTAATTCGCTCGACAAACCGTATTTTGAGATTAATCTATGAGCACGATTGAACTTTATTTCGCGAAAGCCTCGACCTTCGCCCAACGCACCCGTGTTGTTCTACTCGAAAAGGGTATTGACTTCACCCCCATTGAAATTGATTTGCAGAACAAGCCAGAAGGATATACCCAAATTTCCCACTACGGCAAAGTTCCGGCGATCAAACATGGCGATCTAACCCTCTACGAGTCTGCCATTATTAACGAGTATCTGGATGAAGTGTTTCCAGAACCACCCCTCCTGCCTCGTGATCCTGGAGCCAAAGCGATCGCCCGCATCTGGATTGACTATGCCAACACCCGCTTTGTACCTGCGTTTAGCAAGTTCCTGCGTGGCAAAGATGCACAGGAGCGAGAACAAGGACAGCGTGAGTTTCTAGAAGCATTGTTGTATTTAGAGCAAGAAGGGTTGGGTAAGTCTGAAGGACAATACTGGTTGGGAGAATCGTTGAGCTTGGTTGATATCAGCTTTTATCCCTGGTTTGAGCGTCTACCGTTGCTAGAACATTTCCGCAACTTTAATCTCCCTGCTGAAACACCACGCTTGCAAGAATGGTGGAATGTTGTGCGCGATCGCCCCTCGATTCAAGCAGTTGCCAACTCCACAGAGTTCTACTTGGAGCGTTTTGCCAAAATTCTGGGTGAACCTGCTCCGGTGGGTGCAGCTCAAAAATAAGATTCTGCTAGTTTTACCTTTTGGGTAGATGAGGATCTACAGCGATCGTCTCATCTCCTCGGCAACCATTCACAATCCTCCTTCCTGGTCAGTCACGCACCAAACCCTGGACCTAAAATGATCGTGACTGTAGAGATCTGGCAAACTGATGAAACTGCTCTTACCGACTGAATTCGCCCCTGATTTAGAACCTAAGCTGTCTCAACTCGATCCCGATCTGCAAGTCGCTTGGGTCGATATTAACGGCAAGTTTGAGGGTGACCCGAGTGACGCTGAGGTATATCTCAACTGGTTCTACCTCAAACCTGATTTGCTTCATCAGGTATTAGCAGCAGCACCCCAGATCCGCTGGCATCAAACGCCGAGCGCGGGTGTCAATCATATCCTCACTCCCACCTATTTAGAACGTGATATCACACTCACCAATGGAGCAGGTACCTTTGCCATTCCGATCGCTGAATTTGTCCTGACCTATATCTTATTTCACGCCAAAACAATCCCTCACTTGCTGGAATTGCAAGCCAGTCATACCTGGAAGCGGAGTATTCAACTCCCTCTTCAGGAAGTATGGGGCAAAACGCTGCTCATTCTTGGGGCAGGCAGTATTGGGCAAGAAATTGCTAAGCGGGCCAGTGCTTTTGGCATGCAGGTTTGGGGTTCTCGATGTCACCCACAACCCACCCCAGGGTTTGAGCGGATTGTGGGCACTAATGAATGGCGATCGCTGCTACCAGAAGCCGATTATGTCGTCTTGGCAACTCCTCTCACACCCGAAACTCGCAATTTAATTGATGCAAGTGCATTACAAGCAATGCGTCCTACTGCCTATTTAATCAACATTGCGCGAGGAGCAGTAGTAGATGAAGCAGCATTAATCACTGCACTTAAGGAAGGCTTGATTGCTGGGGCAGGACTGGATACGTTTCATACAGAACCTTTACCGCCTGAGAGTCCTTTTTGGTCCTTACCCAATGTCTTTGTCACCCCGCATTGTTCTGGCTTTTCAGCTCGGATTGCAGAACGCACGATCGCGCTGTTTCTGGATAACCTGATCCGCTACCAATCAGGCCAATCGCTTCGAAACGTAGTAGATAAAACCGCAGGCTATTAGGGCGAGTTCAAATCGTTGTTAGTCAGGGCTACGATGGGCTGGCGATCGCGCTAGTCGTTGCTGACTAAACCATTGATGCCGCTAATCTCATCTCAGAAATAGGAATGCAATCATGAATCACACAGCGCCTCAAAGTTTTTGTTAGATAGACTAACAATTCGTGTATTATGCATTCATAGTTGATGCAAAACCTCCCTCCTCCTGTCAAAGTCCCGCTGTAGTTTGGCCTATCCTTCCGTCAGATTATTGATTGGCAGGATGTGAGTGTTGCAAGCAAGGTTGGTCGTTAAAAAGATTCTTGATCACACTCATATTTGGCAAACGTGAATAGTGATTTTCAGGTCATTGAGAGTTTGCCAAACAGTGGTTAGAAGCTAACAACACCACCTTAAAAAGTCTTCCGCGAAGTGACAATCAGCAATTAAACAATAGAAGCAAGCTTATGAGCACAAAACGTCAGTTTCGTTTAGGTGCGTTTATCCAAGCAACGGGACATCATATCTCTGCTTGGCGGCATCCTGAAGCTCAGATTGATGCAGGTTTAAACTTTGAACATTATAAGGAAATTACTCAGACCGCTGAACGGGGTTTGTTCGATACAGTGTTTCTAGCAGATAGTCCTGGTGTTTGGGGGGGTGCGCCGGAGACCCAGAATCGCAATGGCAAGATCGTTCATTTTGAGCCAGTGACGCTTTTCTCTGCCTTATCCTCGGTCACTAAACACATTGGTTTTGTTGCGACTGCTTCGACTACCTATGAAGAACCCTACACTTTGGCTCGTAAGTTTGCCTCTTTGGATCACCTAAGTCAAGGTCGAGCAGGCTGGAATGTAGTTACCACAGGCAACGAGAACGCCGCTCAAAACTTTGGATTGGAATATCACCCAGACCACAGTCAACGCTACGAGCGGGCCGAAGAGTTTGTAGAAGTGGTGAAAGGATTGTGGGATAGCTGGGAGGACGATGCCTTTATCCGCGATCGTGAATCAGGTGTCTATTTCGATCGCGAGAAGCTCCATGTCCTGAATCACAAAGGCAAACATTTTTCCGTTAAAGGCCCCTTAAACGTAGGTCGCCCACCCCAGGGATATCCTGTGATTGTGCAGGCAGGAGCCTCGGAAGCAGGACGAGATTTAGCGGCTCGTACGGCTGAGGTCATCTTCACCGCTAATCAAACCTTGGCAGATGCTCAGGAATTTTATGCTGATGTCAAAGGGCGGCTGGAGAAATATGGGCGATCGCCTGATGACCTCAAAATCATGCCTGGAGCCTTCCCGATCATTGGTCGCACTGAAGAGGAAGCGCAGGAGAAGTATGAGTTTCTGCAATCGTTGATTCATCCTGATGTGGCTTGGGGGATTCTGAAAAACTACTACAAAGGCGTGGATCTCTCGAAATATTCCTTGGATGATCTGGCTCCTGAGTTGCCTAGTGACACTAATACCAACAAGAGCCGCCTCAAACTAGTCAGCGATTTAGCGGCTCGTGGCAACCTGACGCTGCGCCAACTATATCTCTCTTTGGCAACAGCACGCGGTCATCGCACGATTTTAGGTACGCCTGAAACCATTGCTGACCAACTGGAAGAATGGTTTAACAACGGTGCGGCAGATGGCTTTAATATCATGCCTCCCATCCTGCCGACTGGATTAAATGATTTTGTCAACCTGGTGATTCCCGTGTTGCAGAAACGCGGACTGTTCCGAACCGCCTATGAGGGCAGTACGTTGCGGGAAAACCTAGGACTACGCCGTCCTGCTCACCGTCTCGCTGCTCAACGAAAAGAAGAGCAATTGGTACTGGCGTAAGTTACGAGTTGTCCGATCGCAAAACCTGTATTTCTGGAGAAAAAACATGGTTGAGTATAGCCGCTTGAAAAACTCTCCTTCCGCTGTCATCCGGGCTAAGTTGCCTTATCCGGTAATTGATACTGATGTTCACACCAATGATTTCACCCCTGCGCTAGAAGATTACATCGATAAGTACGGTGGGGCAAAACTGGTAGATGCCTTGCGGAAGGCAGAATCTTCACGTCTCAACTCTAAGACCGACGGTAAAGATTGGTATCAGCAAACGCCAGAGGAGCGTCAGTATAACCGCACGCTGCGATCGCCTTGGTGGGCCAGAGTCACCCGCAACACCCTCGATCTCGCCACATACACGCTGCCCGAACTCTTTTATGAGCGGCAGGCAGAGCAAGGGTCAGACTACTCGGTGCTGTTTCCCAACAATGTCTTAGCACCCGCAGGCGCTGGTCCAGAGCACCGTCAAGCCTTGCAGCGGGCTGTCAATCATTACCATGCGGATATCTATCGCAAATATAGCGATCGCCTCACCCCTGTGGCGGGCATCCCAATGACGACTCCCCAAGAAGCGATTGAAGAGTTAGAATTCGCGGTCAAAACTTTGGGATTGAAGGTGATCAATATCCCTGGAGGTGTGAAGCGACCGATCAAGGCGATCGCAGACAAATATCCCCCCGATCAATATCCTGAAATTGCCAAGTATGCCTCGTACATCGACTTTTACGGCTTAGACAGCGAATACGATTACGATCCATTTTGGGCAAAAGTCGTCGAGTTGGGTGTTCCTGTCACTACTCATTATGGTAGCCAAGGATGGACAGGACGCTCCTCCATCAGCAACTACATGAACAACCACATCGGTCACTTTGCTGATGGTTCCCAAGCTTTCGCTAAAGCCTTGTTCTTTGGAGGGGTAACTCGGCGGTTCCCACAATTGCGCATCGGTATGTTGGAAGGAGGTGCCGACTGGGGCGCCCATGTCTACATTCACCTAGTCGATCGCTTCTCTAAGCGCAATTTGCAAGCGCTACAAAACTACAATCCTGACTTGGCAAACGCCAATGAACTGTTCGAGCTATTCGAGCGCTTCGGTGGCGAAATCACGCAAGGACATTCCCTGAGCAAAGAAGAACTCAAGACAACAGTTCTTGGATCTTCTTTTAACCGTCATAGCCGATCGCCTGTGGGTAGCGAGCTAGAAGATTTTGCCGCCGCCGGAATTGAAACCATTGAGGATATCCGCGATCGCTGGGTCAACAGTTTCTTCTTTGGTTCTGAATCTGATGATCGCACGATCGCCGCTGCCTTCAACGATAAAGCGAATCCCTTGGGCGTCAAGATCAACGCCATCTACTCCTCAGATGTGGGTCACTGGGATGTGCCTGACTTGACTGCTCCCTTGGCTGAAAGCTGGGAACTGGTAGAAGAAGGCGTGATTTCTGAAGCTGACTTCAAAGCTTATGTGTTTGAAAACCCCTACAAGTTCTACACCGAAGCTAACCCTGATTTCTTCACGGGTACAGCGATCGAATCCCAGGTCAAGCCTGTGGCATCTCAAGCAGAAGATAAGAGCCTGGTAACAGCGTAAACCGCTAGTTGAGGTAGTTGTAGGGGCGGGTTTAATAGGTAGCTTATCAACTGTGCAGCGACTTTATGACAAAAACCGCCCCTACCGATATTTGCCAAAACCATATGTAGTCAGCTTTCAGGCGATCGCATACCCCTTCTCCAAAAAACAGTACGCTAGATCAGGAGTTATTTGTGTTTTCGGTCCGATTTTCCCTTCAGCCTCTGGCCCTCCTATTAGTGTTGGGCGTCAGCATTAGTGGTCTCTCTGCCTGCTCATCGGATAGTTCTTCCAATGCCACAAACACATCAACTCTGAGTGCGGCACCTGCTGGTACAGCCAATACCAGCAATCCCTCCACTTCAAATCAGGCAGAGAGCAATGTGGTGCGGATTGGATATCAGAAATATGGCACCCTCTTTCTGCTGAAGGCGCGCGGAGATTTAGACAAGCGGTTGAAGGAGCAGGGGATCTCCGTACAATGGGTGCAGTTTCCCGCAGGGCCACCGCTGTTGGAAGCGCTCAACGCAGGTGGTATTGACTATGGCTCCACCGGAGAGACACCGCCAATCTTTGCCCAGGCCGCTGGCACCCCATTGGTTTATGTGGCCCATGAACCCCCTGACCCCAAAGGTGAGGCGATTTTAGTGGACAAGGATTCGCCACTACAAAAAGTTGCTGACTTGAAGGGTAAAAAAGTTGCCTTCAACAAAGGCTCCAATGTGCATTATTTATTGATTCGAGCGTTGGCAGAGGCAGGGTTGAAATATAGTGATATCAAACCTGTCTATCTAGCCCCTGCGGACGCCCGAGCCGCATTTGAGCAAGGAAACGTGGATGCCTGGGTGATTTGGGAGCCTTATCTGACGGTTGCTAAAAAGGCGTTGGGTGCCCGAGTCTTGCAGGATGGCTCAGATTTGGTCGCCAATCGCCAGTTTTATCTTGCCTCCCAGCAATTTACCGAACAACATCCCGATCGCCTCCAGGCAATTATCGAAGAAACTCAAAAGGTGAATGAGTGGACACAGAGTAATTTCACTCAGGCAGCCGCTCTCTTGTCACCGCAGATTGGGATTGATCCGCCAACGCTCACAGAGATTTTGAAAGAACGTCCCTATGGCGTTCAACAGCCTCTCAAACCGGATGTCGTGAACTACCAGCAGCAGGTGGCGGATGCCTTCGTCGAGTTAAAGATACTGCCGAAGCCGATCAAAGTTCAGGAGGTGGCGCAGTCTCAGCCTTGAGTACCTTAAATGGGTTAATGTAGAGAGAGTTTTGGCATTCCCGACCGACCTCTAATTGGCAGTCTGAGCGAGGATAAGCAATACACAACAGCACAAAGCCTGCCGCTAACTGAGCAGGTTTCAAGCACTGTTGTTGAGTCTGATCCACTTCTCCTTGAATCAGTTTGGCGGCACAGGTAACACAAGCGCCATAACGACAACCCACCGGGAGTTGTATTCCCGCCTGTTCCAGAGCTTCCAGAATCGTCTGGTTCTCTGGAACTTCCAGCGTAACGCGATCGCGGTTGACCAACTCAACTCGGTAAGTTTGCATCCCAGCCTTTTATACCCAAATATCCGAGGTGCAATCGCCACCGGGATAACGCATTTCATGGGCTCGCGACGGACCTTTTGGTTCTGCCCCAAAATCAATATAGAAATTGGGATTAACTGCCAATCCGCCGGACTCGATATCACAGTCAATTTGCAGCATGTAAGAGCCTGCTTTCGCTAGATCGGGATAGAATTGGTCATCCCAAGTGCTAAATAAGGAATTAGTCACATACAGACGTTTGCCATCGAGGCTCAGTTGCAACATTTGGGGACCACCCACGGGCTTGTGACCATTTATTTCACTGCTTTTACCTAGCAGGCCACCGACCCACACTTGACCTGTCTGCTTCGGATTTTGCGGATCGCTAATGTCGTACTGGCGAATATCTCCATGTAACCAATTCGAGAAGTAGAGGAAGCGATCGTCCAAGGACATAATCAAATCCGTAATCAAAGAAGGCAAGGGGATCGGAAATCCTTCTAAATCCACACTGGGCACATCAATGACTTTATTGACCTGCCAGGTACCATTTTTGTACCAGTGCCAAATATTACTACTTAACGCAGCACCAACAAACCCATGAGTGCTATCTGGATTGTGATGGAACCGCACTTCTAAGGGAACCAACCCCTCCTCGCCTAAATCCACGCTTTGAATGATTTCGTGCTTCTCCCAGTCCCAAAAGTGGAGATGTTGCCCATAGTTTCCAGCAGCCACATCATTAAGATCAAAACCAGGATAGAAGGTCTTGGGTGCGCCCCACTCACTGCTCACCATAATATTGTGGCGAGGTTGGTACCAAAAGTCATAATTGAATTTCATGCCACTGGCGTTTTGCTCCCAGCGACCGAGAATATCGAAGTTATCATCAAGGAGCAAAAAGCCACCAGGACCATTGCCTTCGCGATCGCCCAGCATAGAGATCATTACCTGTCCGTTTGCTAAGCAATGAACGGTGTGAGGCGCAGTCAAGTTAGCTTTTGCTTTGATTTCTTCCGGTTCAATCACTTTGTGAATCTTAGGAGCTTTGGCCTCAATCGTATCTATAATGTAGATTCGGCTGGAGCGTATCCCTGGGATCACTAAATAGCGCCGAGATTTATTTACATCTCCATGACAGGAGCTACAAGCATTCCACCCAAAATGATGCAGCTCATCGCCAACATAGGGCATGGCAAGACGATGAATCACTTGAGAGTAGGTGGGCGATTCTGGATCAACATCAACGGTAGCTAAGTAGTCGGGTTCTACAATCGTGGAGCCAGTATAAAGGGCGATTGTATACAGTAGTTTCTCCCTCTCTCCCTGCATAGCGGCTTCAGGCGAAGCATAACCGGGACCACAGCAAGCGTGAGACATAGAGTGACCTCTACTGATGCGTAAACTTGGGAGACTGATTTCATTCTAGGTCTAGATTTAATATCTATAAACAGTAAGCTGATCGATTTACCATATTTTTTAATCTTCTTGGGTTATTCAGTAAATACTCAGTTCAGCCAGGTGGTTTGAAGCAGTAATTATGGCAACTCCATCCTCTCAAATTCCCATCATTGATGTCAGTCTTTTAGTGTCTAGTCGCAAGCCAGATACTGTAGCGACTCAAATTCGTCAGGCTTGCTGCAACACAGGCTTTTTCTATGTCGTGGGACATGGCATTGATGAAGCATTACAACAACGCTTAGAACGCCAGAGCCGTCAATTTTTTGCTCAAGATTTAGCGACTAAAATGCAGATCCAAATGGCGAAAGGCGGACGAGCCTGGCGGGGCTATTTCCCGATAGGAGGTGAGTTAACTTCGGGGCAACCCGATCTCAAAGAGGGAATCTATTTCGGGGCAGAGTTAGACGCAACCCATCCAGCAGTTCAAAACGAGATACCGATGCATGGGGCAAACCTGTTTCCAGATATTCCCCAATTTCGTGAAACAGTATTGGAATATTTGGCAGCAATGACCCAGCTAGGGCACACATTGATGGCTGGAATTGCGCTTAGCCTCGGGCTGGAGGCATCTTACTTCCGCGATCGCTACACCGATGATCCTCTGATTCTATTTCGCATCTTCAACTACCCATCTGCAAATAATCCGCAGGAACCTTCTTGGGGGGTGGGTGAACATACCGATTATGGTCTGTTAACTATCCTTAGACAAGATGATGCTGGCGGTTTGCAGGTGAAGTCAAAATCAGGCTGGATTGACGCACCACCTGTACCCAATTCATTCATTTGTAATATTGGTGATATGCTTGATCGCCTGACAGGTGGGCTTTACCGTTCTACTCCTCATCGAGTTAAAAATTTATCTGGCCGCGATCGCTTATCCTTTCCGTTTTTCTTCGATCCAAATTTCGCTGCTGAAATGCATCCCATTGAATTCATAGGAGCGATTGTGGATGATAACCAAAGCGAACGATGGGACAAAGCCAGTGTTCATGAGTTCTCTGGCACTTACGGTGACTATATATTGAACAAAGTTGCCAAGGTTTTTCCTGAGCTACGCCAGCAAACATTTTGACGCAAAACATCAGGGTGCAGGTAAAAATCCCTACACTCTGTGCTTATAAATACAGGCTTACGAATAGAAATTAGGCTTGGGGAATTCATCATTCAAGGCCCAATTCCCAATATCTTGCACTTTGTAATCGACTGGATCGTGCAAGGTAAAGGTGCGGAGATTCCGCCAGTAGCGATCGAATCCATATTTACTACTGGTAGAGCGGGCACCCATGACTTCAAACATGCGGCTGGTCACGTCTAACCCAATCCGAGTCGCAGCAACTTTGGCAGTGGCGATCGCGATCGCGCATTCTCCCCGTTGCTCGGCACTCAAGCTCCACTGCTGATTCCAAGCGGCTTGAAGCAAGTCTCCCGCTTTGTCAGCTAACAATTCAGCAGCTTGCAAATTCACATACAGATCGCCGTACTGTTGCAAGATATACGGGTCTTGTGTGGCGCTCTCGACTCTTGAGGTCAACCAAGGACGAGTGGTGGTGCGAGTGTAGTTTTTGGCGGCGGCAAAGGCACCTTGGGCAATGCCGAGGTAGATGTTAGCCAGATTGAGCTGAGTCAATAAAGCTCGGAAAGTGCTAAACGGTTGATTGTGGCCTGTCCGCTTGCCAAAAATCTCATTGGCATGGACCACCACGTTCTCAAATACAATGCTGCCGCTATCGGTTTGGCGCTGGCCCATATTATCCCAATCATCTTGAATGCTAACGCCGTCGCGTTGAGTGGGAATGGCTAGAACCAATAGCTCACCTGTTTCCTGATGAGTGGCAGTAATGGGCAAGATATCAGAATCTTTCGAGCCAGAACAGAAGCCTTTAGTCCCGTTCAGCCGAAATTGATCTCCGTCAGGAGCCAAAATTGTTCGGCGATCGAGGGGATTGAGAGCATTGCACCAAAACCAGTTGTGTTGCAGCGTTTGAGCGTAATAATAGTCTCGCTGTTCTGCGGTACCAAAGATATGAGGAATTACCACCCCCAGATGGTGGTAAGAGTAAACATGGGCGATCGCGGCATCGACTTTGGCAAATTCTCGGCTAATCCTAAATGCCGTAATCCAATCTCCTCCCATGCCGCCATACTCGGTTGGGATCATGAGATGCAGTAGACCACTTTCCCGAATCCGATCGCGCTCTTGTTTGGGTGTGCCGCCTGTTTTGTCTCGCTCAACGGCTGTCTTGGCAAACTCTGCTGCCAAAGCTTGGGCGATCGCCAGATAATCCTGTGAGGTGGTTGAATTCAATAGCTGCATAATGCAATCAATCATCAATCATGAACTGTAGAGCATCTCCATCAAACCTCAACCGCTAACAATGGGCTGTCAGATTCTGGCGATCGCTCCTCAACCGTGAGATCCAAAGCTTGAAGGAGTTGCTCCTTCCACTGCTGAAATTGGGAGTCAGTACGTCTGCGAGGCCGAGGTGAATCTAGGATCAATTCCTGATGGATATGACCAGGATTGCTTCGCAACATAATAACGCGATCGCTCAATACCAAGGCTTCCTCAATATCATGAGTGACCAAAATCAGAGTCGGGCGATCGTATTCCCAAATTTTGAGTAGGTGATCCTGTAGCTTCATACGGATGAAGGCATCCAAGGCGCTGAAGGGTTCGTCTAACAGCAGAATCGAGGGTTTTGTGACTAAAGCCCGAGCGATCGCCACTCGCTGGGCCATCCCACCGGAAAGCTGACGGGGTAGCGCTTGGGAGAATGCCATCAAGCCGACGCGCTCCAAAATCACATCGGTCAACCGCTCTTTTTCTGCCTGGGCAACACCTTCCAGGCCAAATTGCACATTCTCTCGCACCGAAAGCCAGGGCATCAGGCGTGGCTCCTGAAAGATAATGCCAATTTTGGGATGCGGAGATGCGATCGCTTGTTGATCAATTAGAACCTGGCCTAGTGTGGGTGAGTCTAGACCCGCGATCAGCCGCAGCAATGTGCTTTTACCGCAACCGCTGGTTCCCACTAGGCTGACAATCTCACCCGCAGCAACAGTGAGATTGATCTCTTCTAAGGCAATAAATTGATTCGAGAACTGTTTAGAAACGCTTTCTAGTTGGAGCATTGCCGTTACCTCTGTGAGCCGTAAGCGTCTTGCCAGTAGAGCAGGCGTTTTTCCATTGCAGCTAGAGCCATATCTGTCAGTTTCCCAAACATGGCAAATAACAGAATGCTGGCTAGAATGATCTCTGGACGACCTGTGGTTTGGCCATCTACTAGCAAATAGCCCAATCCCTGGCTGGCTCCCATCATTTCCGCCGCCACCACAAACATCCAGCCCAACCCCAAACCGCTGCGTAGTCCCACCGTATAGGCAGGCAGCGTCGCAGGGAGAAAGATACGCCAGATCAGTTGCAGACTGTTTAGCCGATACACCTGACCCACTTCCACCAATTTGCGATCGACCGCCTGCACGCCACTCATGAGATTCAAATACACCGGAAAAAATACGCCCACTGCAATCAGGGCAATTTTCGAGGGCTCCTGAATCCCCATCCACAGAATAAACAGCGGCACCCAAGCTAGAGAGGGAATGCTGCGGAGGGATTGCAACAGTGGATCAAGGAACTGGCGAGCAGGCCGAGAGTAGCCCGTCAAGGCACCGAAAATCGTCGCTAGGCCACTTCCGATGATAAAGCCAAAGGCAACGCGATATAGCGTGATGCCAATGTGCTTCCATAAATCTCCCTTGAGAGCTAACTGCCAAATGGCAGCAATTACCGTAGAAGGAGCAGGAAGAAGATTGGGGGGAAAGACTCCCATGCGAGATAAGGCTTCCCACCCAATCAGGAGGAGCACAGGCAAAACGAATCCTCTTACTCCAGCCGAGCGGAAGCGCCGCTTGCGAGATACAGCAAGCTTCCCTAGCTGGAGTTTTTTATGGACAGTAACCGATCGCGATCGCCGAGATGTCTGGATGCTCATGAATTTAGCGACTGGCAACTTTGGCGATGAATTGAGGATCGATCAGTGCAGTAACGGTTTGCTCCACATCCACACCATCCTGAATCACACCACTTTTTTTCAGCACGTTCCCTGCCGCCAAAATCACCTGTTTCTGCTCCTCGCCAATCCGCGAGTTAGATAGATCAGTGCGTTCTAGCTGTTTAGCCGCCACGGTATCCGTCAGCTTGGCTTCCCGCACCAAGACTTGCTTTAGTTCTGCAGGATTTTGCTGCGCCCATTGGCGGGCTTTTTCATAGTTGGCTAAGACTTGCTCTACATACTTGGGATATTTCTGAGCAAACTCCTCCCGCACATTCAGGACGCCGTAGCTATTGAAATCAGGCTTACGAAAGAACAGTTTTGAGCCTTTTTCCAGCTCTGTTTTTGCCATGTGAGGATCGAGTCCTGCCCAGGCATCCACATCTCCTTTTTCCAACGCCGCTCGGCCATCCGCATGTTGCAACTGGACTAACTCAATATCCTTCTCGCTCAAACCCACTTGATCCAGCGATCGCAACAGAAAGATATAAGGATCGGTGCCTCTCGTGGCAGCCACTTTCTTGCCTTTCAGGTCAGCAACCGTTTTGATCGGTGAATCGGCACGGGTGACCAAGGCGGTCCATTCCGGTTTGGAATACACATAAATGGATTTAATCGGGTTCCCATTCGCTTTGCCAATCAGGGCAGCGGCACCTGCGGTAGAACCAAAGTCAATACTGCGGGCGTTGAGAAATTCCAATGCCTTATTGCTGCCTTCTCAAGACCCATTCCACCTGCACATTCTCTGGCTTCAGGTCTGTCTCTAGCCAACCTTTCTGCTTCAGAACCAGACTCACCGGATTGTAATAGGCGTAGTCCAGACGAATCGTATTGGGGCGATCAGCGGCAACTTGGTGGCTACTGCAACTGCTCAAAATCGAAAAACAGAAGACACAGGCAACCCCCATTAACCAGATGGGGAAGCGCCTGAAAAATGGATCATTGCGACGAATCATCATGTTTCATCCAATCCTAGGCAGGAGCAAGTTCTTTGGATGCTGCCTGAGCTTGAGTCACCGCGATCGCTAACTCTTGGATGGAGAGATTCAAGCGTTGCTCAACTTCATCATCCAGTTGAATGCCGCCCTCTCCTAAACGTTGAATTTGCTTGTCGATCGCATAGACCGTGCTGATATAATTCCGCGCCCCCAACTCTGAGAGCACAGGCTTGAGGGAATAGTCGATCGAGAGATAGTGCGCGAGCGTGCCTCCTGTCGCCAGTGGCAGCACTACTTTTCCGACTAATGCCTTCTGCGGCAACAGATCCAGAAATGCCTTCAACACTCCGGTATAGGAAGCTTTATAGATGGGAGTGGCAATGATTAAACCATCGGCTTTCTCAATCAGGGCCTTGGGTTGTTCCAAAGCAGGACTATCATAGCGACCGTAAGCTAAATCTTCAGCAGCAATATCGCGCACCGAGAGAATCCCAGTTTCAATACCCTGCTGTTGTAAACGCTGAGTGGCATCCTCCAACAAGCTGTAAGTGCGAGAGGGATGAGAAGGGCTACCTGCGATCGCTAAAACATAAGCCATAGTGACAAAACCTCGTTAATTAATCTACAGTTGCGAGTGTGGTTTGAGTGTCTAACTGTTTGGGATAAACCTCATTGGCGACAATCTCACCAAAGGGGCTAAACATGACATGCTGTTGGGTTGCGGGCTGATTTTCTAAGGGCAACCGAGGAAACAACAGCTCTGCCGTTCTGTATGCCTCTTCCAGATGGGGATAGCCCGACAGGATAAAGGTATCGATGCCTAACTCGGCATACTCCAGCATGCAAGCAGCCACTGTATCCGGGTCGCCCACCAACGCTGTCCCTGCCCCACCTCTAACCAGGCCAATCCCAGCCCACAAATTGGGGCTAATCTCCAATGCTTCACGACTACCATGATGCAGATGGGTCATGCGGCGCTGGCCTTCCGAGTCCATCCGAGCATAGGCTTTTTGAGCTGCGGCGATCGCTGACTCATCCACATAACGAATCAACTGTTCAGCTGCCTCCCACGCTGCACTTTCTGTTTCTCGCACAATTACATGCAAGCGAATGCCAAATTTTAGCGTCCGTCCCTCTGCCTCTGCCAAGCGGCGCACCGCAGCAATCTTTTCAGCCACTTGAGCAGGCGGTTCTCCCCAAGTTAGGTAGACATCGACATGCTTCGCGGCAATTTGTTGAGCAATGGGAGATGAGCCACCAAACCACAGCGGCGGATAAGGTTTTTGGATAGCCGGAAACAGCAGTTTGCTGCCCTGAACATCCAGATAATCTCCTTTGAAATGAGATTCCTCTCCCCTTAAAGTCGCCCGCCATACGGCTAGAAACTCATCAGTCAAATGGTAGCGATCGTCATGGCTGAGATGCACACCATCTCCCGCCAACTCGACTGGGTCACCGCCTGTTACCACATTAATCAGCAATCGCCCTCCCGATAGGCGATCGAAGGTGGCTGCCATCCGAGCTGCGACTCCCGGAGACATCAAACCCGGACGAATGGCCACTAAAAAGCGCATTCGCTGGGTATGAGAAACCAGCGTGGAAGCCACAACCCAAGCATCTTCGCAAGATCGTCCAGTTGGCAGCAGTGCCCCTGTGTAACCCAGATGATCGACTGCTTGAGCAATCTGCCTGAGATAGGCGTAATCTGTGGTTCGCCCCCCTTCAGCTGTTGCCAGGTAGCGACCGTCTCCATGCGTTGGAATAAACCAAAGAACTTGCATTGCAGTCGTTGACGAAAGTGAAACAATCCGCCTGAGCTAGAAGCTTTTAAATTCCCTAGCCAATAAACTACAGTTACTCTACCGACTAACCGTAGTTTAAGCGTATAGGTCAAGAGTATCGCATAGATAGCTAAGCCAATCAACCCCTCTCTGCTTTTTCTCAGCGCGCTGGTGATGTCTCTCCTGCTTGGCAAATTGCCTTTAATATCCCTCATTCATCACTCTAGGCAGAAGAAAAATGTTGCATAGGAGCCGAAGGAGTCAACGGTGACCAACCTGGAAAGGCATTGATGATCCTGATGAGCTTAGCAAAGCCACGCTCTAAGGTAGAGATATCAAATAGCCTCATCCAAGGTTGAAGAAGGCAGAAAAAGATAAAGGGTTGAACCAGCAGTTGTACGTTGTTGAAACGTCGTTTCCATCCCTTCGCCTCTGCCAATCAGGATGTTGCTGCAACCGCGTCAAGAGCTCGTGTTGGCCCTCATCGAGGATTCCAGGCGGTTGAGCGCCTAATCCATAAAACTGCAAACTGACCATGAGATAGACACTCGATACCATCTCCCACCAGCGTTCGATTTGCTCGTAGTGCGTGAGTCGGTAATCCGCCCATCCCAACTCGTTTTTGCACTGCTTGAAGCCATATTCTATCCAGGTGCGCAGCCCATAGAGATTGCCAATAAACTTTGCTTGGTCTTGTTTAGAGGGCAAGTGGCTCATCACCATCCACGTGCTGTTAGCAGGCAACACAACGGGGTCGTTGGTCAGCGTCCAGTATCGCCACTCAAAGCGACGACCAAAGATAATTTCTTGGATGTATCGCGTCTCAGTCTCACCATTAGCAAACACTCGCTCGAATGCTTGCCAAGCACTGTAGCTCACCTCTGCTTCTTTAGGCATCCACACGCCATGATTCGAGCGAATCGCTATAATCCACGGCAACTTCAACTCGTCGAGCACATCTAAGAAGGGATGGCTCTCTCCGTAGAAGCTGTCGGCCAACACTAAGGAAAAGCAAAAGCCAAACTCCAGCAGTTCCTGAATGATTTGCTGGGCTAGTTGGAGTTTGGTTTGGTAAACATCCTCTACTTTGAGGCGACGTCGGGGCTTAAACACTTTGAACAGCAAGGGAAAGGTGAGGTCGCCCAGCACGCCATAGGCATTGACAGAAACCATGCCATTATCCACTTTGCCTACATTGCCAATGTACTGCCTGTCCACGTAATCGGTCGTTTTCCCTTTTTTGCGGTCTCCGGTGTCGTCAAGGACAAGCACAATGGGTTGTTGCTGGATTTGTTCGAGAATCAGAGACAGCCGTTGATAGCGTACGGCTTCGACTTGCCAGGGGGAGTGGGTCAGGAAGTGGTGCAGCACTTGGTCATTGGGCAAGCCGACTGCTTTGGCGATAGCAGGTAAAGACTTGCGAGGCAGCGGACCAACCAAGCCAAGATGCAGCGAGGTGAACGCTTCAAAACTGCGGACATCGCTAAAGAGATGCTGATAGGCTCGACAATAGTTATCGACAAAACGAACTGTGGATTGAGGGAGACGAGGTTCAACCATCACAGGCACCTCAAGCAAGCGCATCTATGTTGATCTTACTCTCGCTAGAGTGATGAATGAGGGATATGGCCCTACGGATATACCTTAGGACATTGCTTGAATGCGGCATCCACACAATCACGAAAGTTGGCAAACTCATTCCATCGCTGTCGCATCCAATTCTTGAGGACAAACTACCAATGTTCAATCGAGTTCAAATCTGGAGAATAAGGAGGCAGATACCAAAGTTCACAGCCTGCTGCTGTCACAACTTCTTCAATGCTCTGGGAATGATGAAAACTCGCATTGTCCATCACAACCACATCTCCTGGTTGCAGTTGCGGCACTAAGCTCTTCTCCAACCACATCTCAAACAAGCCTCGGTTACAAGACCCTTCAAATGTCATGGGTGCGAACAAGCATCCTACTTTCAAGGCGGCAATCCAACTGACCTGCTCGGTCCGCTTGTCTGACTTGAGGGTGTAGAAGCGTTCTCCCACTTTACCGTAACCATAGGGATAATCGGCTCGATTATCGATGCCTGCTTCATCGACATAGACAATCTGATGAGGCTCCTTGCGCTTCAATCGCTCCTCAAACCCTTGACGCTTGAGTTCGTCGCGTTCTCGGCAGCCGTAAGTTTTTTT
>NZ_JACJPA010000094.1:0-192329 GCF_014695845.1 Trichocoleus sp. FACHB-591 | reverse complement strand
TTGCCTACGAAAGTGGTAGAACTATCTATCAAATCAAGCACGGGATGCTCTCTGAGTATCTCAAGGAGCAACTCAAGCATCCGTCCGTTCAAATGACTTTTGCGTAAGTTCTGCCAGACTTGTCTTGGAAACTCACTCTTCAGGATCACTATTTGCAAACTGAGGCCAACCCTACAGAGACCGCTGTTCAGAATTTTGTTAGCTCGGATCTGGTCAATCGAGTTGCTAAGGTGGCAGGTTTAGTTAATCCTGGTGTTCAAATCGCGATCGACCATGCGCCAATGGTAGCAGGGGCAGGAGATGCCCATATCAATTACTGGAGCTGCCCTGAAGTGGCCCGTTTAGTTGCTGACAATCTTCTGGCAAGCTCACCCAAACCTTCAGGAACATCTAGCTTGCTGCAAACGGCGATCGCCCAGCTCCAACAAGTTCCTGGCATGACTCAGAATTTTCTTCCAACAGGCCAGTTTTTGGAGGAAACCCTCTCAGAACTAAAGTTCAGGGATCGCAGCGGTAGCCTACAACTTACAAAAAACCCTGCTGGCGTGCATCATGTTTGTATTTTTAACGCTCAAAATGTGGCTCAATTTAGAGGATATGTCGGCTGGCTCCATACTTCAGGCTTGAAGCAAGCTGTGGAGTTTGTTAGAAGCAGTTGTTGCTAAGGTTCAGGCCCGAACGCATGATGCACATAATTGGTTTAATGAGCGGCACCTCCGTAGACGGTATCGATGCTGCCTTAGTCGAAATCTCCGGTTTAGAGACCGATTTGCAAGTCAAATTGCTGGCCGGAGCAACTTATCCCTATCCCGAAACTTTGCGATCGCAAATCCTCGCCGTCGGTGCAGGCGAACCAATCTCGATGTCAGAATTTGCAACCCTAGACGACGCGATCGCTGAGCAATTTGCTCAAGCCGCCTTAGCCGTTCAAGCAGGTCACACTCCAGCAGATTTAATTGGCTCGCATGGGCAAACCGTCTATCATCGACCACCAAAAAAGGATCAAGGAACAAACGACAAAGCCGTTTGCTCTTCTTCAGAGCTTGGCTACAGCCTTCAACTTGGTCGGGGAGCCGCGATCGCTCACCTGACTGGAATTTCTACCGTGAGCAATTTTCGAGTGGCTGACATTGCTGCGGGAGGGCAGGGAGCGCCGCTGGTGCCACGGGTGGATGCTTACTTGCTGAGCCACGCTACCCAGAGCCGCTGTGTGCAAAACATTGGCGGCATTGGCAATGTCACTTATTTACCAGCCAGAAGTACAGCTAACTGGGAGCAGCAAGTTCGAGGTTGGGATACAGGCCCTGGCAATATGCTGCTGGATTTGGCTGTGCAGCAACTTTCCCAGGGAGCTAAAACTTACGACCAAGACGGAGCTTGGGCTGCTACCGGAACCCCTTGCCAAGTTTTAGTCGAGCAGTGGCTCCAACAAGATTTTTTTCAGCAAGCACCCCCCAAATCAACCGGACGGGAATTATTTGGACTGGATTACCTGAAAGACTGCTTTGCTGATGCTGGACGTTATCAGCTGAGTGATGCTGATTTTCTCGCCACCTTAACGGAACTTACTGCACGTTCGATCGCTCATAGTTATGGGACTTTTTTGCCGCAGCTTCCTGATCAAGTGCTCCTTTGCGGGGGTGGCAGTCGCAACTCTTATCTCAAGCAACGATTGCAAGCGCATTTGCCTTCTACGTCCGTGATCACCACCGATGAGGTTGGTTTAAGTGCAGACTTCAAGGAGGCGATCGCCTTTGCTGTGCTCGCTTACTGGCAACACCACGGCATACCCGGAAATTTGCCAGAAGTCACGGGGGCGGCAAAAGCGATCGCTCTAGGGGAAATCCACCTTGTGACGACCTCTGGGCGTGATAGCATAGAGTCCCATCCGCATTAGCATGGCGAAACGCAATACAAGTAAGGAATAGCGCTGTGGCTCACACCTTTCTAATGGAGGCAGGACGCTGGACGCTACAGGGCAATTGGCTGGAGCGTGATGGGTTGCCGATCTTGGTTAAAGGCAAGACCTTAGTCGGCTGGAGCCGAGATAATTGGTACACAATGGTGACCAAGTTGGTATTTCCAGGCTCCGAACGCGAAGATATCTCACTACAATATCGGGGCCGCTTAGATGCGGGAGAGCGGCAATATACCTTTGTGCTCCAACACAGTCTGCTTGGGCGAGTCGAGGGCGAAGGCTGGATTGCACCGGAGTCCATTGTGCAACGGTATTGGGTTCTCGGCGATCGCCAGCGGCGTAGTGGGTTTGAAACCCTACATTGCCTCGATCCAGAGCGGTACTATCTCTCTAGCGGCATCATGGCAGGTCACTATCTCACTAGCACGATGGAAGTCACACTGGAGCGGCAACCAGAGCAGTAACTGCTGTCTCACAGGTCTATTGGCTTGGGTACTCTTAAGTGATAATCCTTTATTTGAGCTTTTAATGAAGCAAGACCGCCAGCCGACTCCTGACTGTAACTAAGCCTCTGCTAGAGAAAAGGCTCAGACCGCTAGAATAGCTTTACGTAAGCTTTACGGAATTTCTAATTCGTTCTCGGTAGGTAAGTTCAAACTACTGAGCGGTCAGCAACTTTGCGCCTGACCCAGGTAGTTTTATTGAGCCTGCTTGAATTCTCAACCGCAAGATTAAGAGATGTATGCCCTCTTCTCAAGGGTTGGCTTCCGCATCTTTAAATTTACTCAGAGACTAATAACCCTAGTGTATGCCTGTGATTGGTAAGCTGTGGCAGAAATAAGTTATGTTCCTATTGATTTAACTCAGAGTCGTCAGTTGTGCTCCAACCGACGCAGATCTGCTGGCACCGCGAGAAACGGAGTTTCAATCGATGTCAGACGCTAATCTGGGCCGCTTATTAAACGACCGTTATCAACTAGCAGAGTTGATTGGTAAAGGCGCGATGGGCCGAGTGTATCGGGCTCAAGACGTTTTGCTGGGGGATGTACCAGTTGCAGTAAAGTTTTTGGCCCGCACCCTCCTCAACCAAAAAATGCGGGATCGCTTCAAAAGTGAGGCTAGGACTTGTGCGTTGCTGGGGCAGAAAACCATGCACATCGTGCGAGTCATGGACTATGGCGTTGACGATGATGAAGTGCCCTTCTACGTGATGGAGTATTTGCAGGGAGAGAGCTTGAGCGATGTGATTCGGACACGATCGCTAGTCCTACCTCGGTTTCTCAGCATATCTCGCCAAATTTGCCTGGGGTTACAGTGCGCTCACCACGATGGAGTAATTCACCGGGATATTAAGCCCGGGAATATTCTCGTGAGTCATGACACGAGTATTGGCGAACTTGTCAAAATCCTAGATTTCGGGATTGCTCGCCTCTTACAAGCCGATAATGGTCAAACCAACTCTTTCATGGGCACGCTGGCTTACTCTTCGCCAGAGCAAATGGAGGGCAAAGAGCTAGATAGCCGCTCTGACATCTATAGCTTAGGCATCATGATGTATGAGATGCTAACGGGCCGCTTGCCGTTGCAGGCTGAAACTCATACCTTTGGTAGCTGGTACAAAGCTCACCATTTTCAACTCCCGCGCTCATTTGATGCCATTACCCCTAGCCTGAAGCTGCCTAAAGCGTTAGAAAACTTGGTGATGAGCTGTTTGGCTAAATCCCCGAACGATCGCCCTCAGAGTGCAGCAGAAGTTCTCAAAGCCTTAGAGCCTTTAGAAGAACGCTTTGGTCCCGGCAGACAGATGGGCCATCGGATTGAAGCTGTGCTCTCAAAGTTTCAAGGGGTCACTGATAGCAAGCGCCAAGACTCAGTCTCCCCCGATGAATTCTGCAAACTTACTTCTTGGCCGAAAAGTAAACCCCTGGCTGAAATCGTTTTTGCTCAACCGTTGAAAACCAGTGATGAGGATTTGGCAACACTATGGGTGATGATGCCTAAACAAGAAATTCAGCGGCGGTTACTAGCAACCCGGTATAACCAGTTCTTGTTTATGCTGGCTCCTCATCCGATGCTGCTGTGGCTGACTGCCCTGCATAATCGGGAGCATGGGCCTCGCTGGTTACCTTGCTACTTAGACTTAAAAACGCCACAAGGCCAACAAATGACTCGGCTACTCGCAGAAAATGGCTTGTATCGCCTGTTGTTTTTTGCCTTGGAAGAACCTCAACGATGCGTGACTGTGATGAGTTCTAAGATTGCTGACTTACAGCGCGATCGCTTGCGAGAATGGGCTGATATTAGCCGAACTTTTGTCTCCACTGCCCAACCCAATAATACTAAGACTCTCCTCAAACAAGAGCTTGAGAAGGTTAAACCCAAAATCTTAATGAAACTGGAGGAACGCTAACAGCTAACGACTCAAGGACGGGTGGGGGGAAAAAATAATACTGGATGCCAACTGCGACGCAAGATTTCGCCTGCAAAGCTAGGAGCCGACCATTCAATTAAGCGGCCTAGACTACCCGATGATACGGCGATCGCACTGATATCAAATGAGGATGCTACTTCTAGAATCTGGGTCACTGAGTTGCCTGAGCGTACCTCAGTCTGCACTTGCAGATTCAGGTTGGCTAAAGCTGCTTGAGGTGCTGCCAGCAGTTCAGCAATTTCCTGATCCTGATTGCTCTTTCGCAGTTCTTTACGGCCACTATCACTGACTACCCAGCAAAGCACACATTGCTCTAGGGCTTTAGTAGGTTGATTTTGGCAGTGCTGCTCAATTTGTTGAACCAAATATTTAGCGGGGTCGCTGCCATCATAAGGCAATAACAAACAACGAAATAGATGGCGACAGCGCAAATCTAGTTCTTCAGAAGTATAGGCCGAAATCAGTTGGGGTCGTAATACCAGCAAAGGCGTCTTGGTGCGCTGCGCCAAACCCACGGTCGTGCTACCAAAGAGCTTTTCATTTAATAAGCTACGAGTTGGGGTACCCAAAATGATGACATCTGCCTGGTGGGTTTTAGCGACCTTGAGAATCGTGTCGATCGCTCGCCCTGACTGCACTTCAACTTTAACTTCAACTCCATCAGGCACCTGCTGTAAGGCCACTGCTAAGCGATCGCGAGCCTGATTGACTTTTTCCGTGTCTTCTCGCGGAATCTCGCCTTCTTCCCACAGCGCTGTCACATGCAAAAACACAATCTGTTGCATTCCCCCAGCAACTAAGCTAGGCACAAAGTTAGCCAAGCGCTGAATGTTGTCGGAGAAGTCGGTGCAAATTAAAGGACGTTGGAACATAAGTGAGGAGGTGAGAGGATCTGAAGCGCAACTCTCCTAATTAAGCACTTAACTCCAAAGACATCCAATTAAATTTGTGAAAATTTCAGCGGTTAAGTCTGACTGGCTCAAAATTTTGGCCAAGCTAGATCAGCTAGTTTTTTCTGATTCTGGTAACAAAGCTTTGGGTATGGCTGGCTGACTCAGATAAATTACGTCCTCAAGCAGTTATTCTTACGAGCCACATAATCTGACTGAAACAACGCCGTTAATTGAAACTTATAGCTCTGAATTGGGCAACTCAAATTAGTGCTTGAGTTTTTTGAGCTTGGTAAAGCGGGTTCGACGCCCCACGACCCCAGCTTCTTTCCCACGTTGGAACAAAGCAAGAGATAGAGGTCGCCCTACCGCGACGAGGCATTAACTACACTTGAGGACCTGGTTCCAAGCCCCACTGATGCTTCAGGAAGTGCTTGTACATGGTCTCACGCATCATCATTTGCTTGTAGAGGTCAATCAGGAAGTTCTGAGCCTGCTCGCGGCTCATTTGTTGAACCTGAGTTTCAAAAGAGCGGATATTGAATTGTTGTTCGAGAGAAAGTTCGATGGGCTGGTTCATATGTAACTCCAAAGTAAGAGAGAGGAGAGTACAGCGAATCTGGAAAAGCAGTATTGCTCTGTGAGCTACTTATTCTCTTCAACTGCTTTGCCTGCAAATCCAGTCACCCTGTATTAAAAAAGATAACAATTGTTTGACAAAGTGCACATACCCCTACTGAGGTAACTTAGCTCTAATGTTAGCTATCCCTGACGAAGTAGGTTTTTCAGGATACACATACCACCTCCTACACCAAATAACGGGTTGGAGTATTTTTATCAGGTTACAAATTGTAAAAATGCTCAAAATGAACTAATTTTGTGATACAGCTCAACTCAGAGAACGCCTAAAACAGCAACCGATGCCCACGTCTTAGCCCAAAGGTCGAGTGGATGGGCGATCGCGGCGATCGCAAAGCTGGACAAATCATTATTTGCCCTAACAAAGATTTCCTTCAAAACTGCGTAAATCTGAAAGCGTTACGAACCCTGCGTCGGTGGGTCGGGATGGTTGAAGCCATCGAGGGTCACTAGCACTACGGTGATGTTGTCCCGTCCACCCTTATCTTTTGCAGCGTTGACTAGTGCTGCCGCTGCCTTCTCGGAGGCTCGGATTGCCTTGAGGTGCGCGGTGATCGAGTGGTCGGAGAGTTCTTCGGTGAGGCCATCACTGCACAGCAACAGGCGATCGCCCGGTTGTACCTCTAGAGCCTGAATATCCATCTGGCGTAAATCTTCACGCCCTAAACACTGGGACAAAACATGTCGCCAAGGATGATTCCGCGCCTGCTCTGGAGTCAAATCCCCCCCTTTCAGAGCTTTGGCAACCCAAGTGTGATCCTCTGTGATCTGCTCAATTTTGGGGCCGCGCAAACGGTAAAGCCGGGAGTCACCAATATGGGCGCACCAAGGTTGCTCGTCGCCATCTCGAAAGATTACCACAACCACAGTTGTTCCCATATCGGAACGTTCTGGGTGACTTTGCTGGTCTTGCAAAATGGCTTGGTTAGCCTCTAGAAGTGCTGCTTCCAGTAAAGCGGGTGACGAATCTAGCGAAGGCCAATATTGCTCTAGATAGAATTGAATTGCTTGAGTGGCAATGCGGCTCGCTTCCTGACCGCCAGCATGCCCTCCCATGCCATCCGCCACGATAAAAAATCGACCCTCAGGGTCAATGTAGTAAGCATCCTGGTTTACGGAACGAAGGAGTCCCGGATCGGTCAGACCCGTGAAGAGGCGTTTCATAAATTGGCTGCTTTTACCTGAAAGTCAAAAAACATTACAGCATCCGATCAAAGCGATCGAGGCGCATCAATAGGCGGATCAAGGCAAAGGCGAGGGCGGCAGCACCAACAGCAACCAGCAACGCCAGCCAGACATGACCGCTAACATACAAGATTGTGGCTGAAAGTGTAAAGGCACTGACCAACAACGTGTAGTTAGTTCCTATATTAACGCTGCTGAGACGGCGAATGACCCGATCCGTTTCAGTGGAGCGAACCCGGACTCGTAAATCGCCCCGTTCCAGTTTTTCTAGCGTATCTTCAATGCGGCGTGGTAAGCCAAAAGCCGTGCTGCCCACTTGAGCCGCTTGACGACCTAATTCGCTCAGGATGCTGCTTTCTGGAGAACTATTGCCATTAGACATAATCTGCATCGCAAAAGGTCTTGCGACCTCCATGAAGTTAAAGTCTGGGTCTAACCCCTTGCCCACCCCTTCTAGGGTAGAGAAAGCTCGCATCACAAAGGTGAAGGTAGCTGGAAAGCGAAAGGGCTGGTCGTAAGCAATCTCGTACAAGTCGTCACTGATGTCACTGACCGATTGATTCTCAAACGGTTGATCCATAAAGTGATCCAGCATGTACTGAACCGAGCGGCGCACAGGCCCCATGTCATCCACTGGAGACAAAGCGCCCAGTGCTACCAAAGAAGTCACCACCCGATCGGCATCTTTTTGAGCAATGCCAAAAAACGTATCAAGTAGCTTCTCGCGAGTAATGGGCTGAATGCGGCCCATCATGCCGAAATCGTAGAAGATTAACGAGCCGTCGGGACTAACGGCAATATTACCGGGATGCGGATCGGCATGAAAAAAGCCATCATTCAGCAGTTGTTGCAGATAAGCTCTTGCTCCCAATTGCGCTAAATTCCGACGATCGAGCCCTGCTGCTTCGATGGCTTCATAGTGGCTAATTTTGATACCAGGAGCATATTCTAGAGTTATTACACGGGGAGAAGTGTAACGCCAGTAAACCCGTGGCACAGACACCCAATCCTCATTGCGGAAGTTACGCCGAAATGTATCCGCGTTACGCCCCTCGTTGAGGTAATCGATTTCTTCCCAAAGAATCCGACAACACTCCTCGTAAATGCCTAGCCAATCTCGGCCTCGACCCCACTCCGGATGGTTTTGAAAGTAACGGGTAATCCCTTTGAGAATTTGTAAATCGATTTCAAATAACTGTCGCAAAGCTGGACGTTGCACTTTAGCGACGACTTCTTCGCCAGAGTGTAACTGGGCTTTATGGACTTGGCCCAAGCTAGCCGCTGCAAGGGGAATCGGGTCAAAGCTACGGTAAAGCTCATGCACCTGTTTCCCTAAGTCCTTCTCAATAATGGCTTCAACTTGCTCGTAGCTGAAGGCAGGCACTCGGTCTTGGAGCTTGGACAACTCCTCAACGTATTCAGAGGGAAACAAATCGGCTCGCGTTGAGAACAACTGTCCGATTTTAATAAAGGTTGGACCCAAATCTAGCAGGGTTTCTCGAATCCAAATTGCTTGATTTCGCCGTCTGACCGCCTTTTTAGCTTCAGTCATACCCCCGCGGTAGCTCCAAGCTTTGTCGTTGAGCCACAGCGAGGTCAGCAGGGTGAGAACAAAAGACCAAATGTCTACAAAGCGACGACGACGAGAGTACTTGTCGCGGCTCCAGCGGTAGACTTTTTCCTTACGGGTGCCTCGGCGGAGCCACCCTGTAATCGTCATGTGCTCCTTAGATTCCGGAAGACTAAGAGGATCATCAAAAAGGGCAGACACTTGGATTCCTAAATCAGCTTTTAAATTTGGCAGCTTAAGCAAAGTAGGGGAAGAAGGGTGCTTCAACCCTAAACCGAACTACTCCGGTAGGTTTTTAGCTCGGAACGCAGTTGGGCAATTTCAGCCCGTAGCTCGTCAATGGTAGCCTGCAAGTCGGTGGGTTGAGAGCCTTGAGGCACGATCGCGGTGGTGGTGCGGGCGCGCATCACAATCTCTTCTTCTCTCTGAGCCCGTTCTAGAACTTGTTCGGTAAACTGACGCAGGTGCTCTCGCTGCTCAGCATCAAACTTGCCTAGCTCACTCAAGGCGTTCGTTAGTGAATGTTCTAGCTGCTCACCCAAAGTTTCAGCCAAGGCTCTGCCAACGAAAAAGGCGTGAACTAGCGGATTACTCATGGGAAAATCTCTGCGGGTGTCCGCAAAGATTATAACTTGCTTATTCAATATCCTGCCTCGACCTCAGGGCTGGCTAAGGAGATGGTGCTGGAGGTTCCGGTGCGGCTGGGGGAGCAAACGAGGAAGCAGGGGCAGCGGAGTTATCGCTAGGGGGTTCTGGCTCAGGAGCGGGTTCAGGATTATTTGCAGGCGGTTGTGGCTCTGGCTCTACGGCTGGCTCCGGGGCAGGAATAGGGCTGGCTTCTACCGGAGCGGGAACTGGGCTGGGATCTGGAACTGGATTTGGTGCAGGGTCTACCTCTACAGGACTCGGAGCAACTTCTACATCTGGAGGGAGAGACGGTGTAGGAGCTAGGTCAAGTGGCGCCTCAAAGGGTTCGGGTGCAACTTCATCCGCAGTCGGCTCCGATTGCTCTGGAGGAGGCGCAGCGTTGTCCTGCGGAGCACCTCGTTCAACTGGCACATCCGGAGGCACAGAGGTGGGCACCTCCTGCCCTGGCCAGGCTCTTTCTGGAAAGGATTGATCGTTTTGCAAGAAAGTTGGGCCTGCTTGACCACCACTGATCCGGAGAACTAAACCAAAAGCAACACCAACGCAGGTGGCGATCGCTGCGGCTCCTAGCAGTGCCTTGGGGAAGGGTGAGTGAGCTGGCGCTGGCTTTGGAGGTGGAGCTTTTCTAGAAGGCGCTGGCGTTGCCGCTGCTTCATGCGATGCTACAGCCGTAGCCGAGGTGGGCGTACTTACTGGGGGAGCAGCCGCTGCTGGAGCAGGACTATGCCGAGGCACTACTGGTAGAGTGGCGCTGGTGACTGTGGCGGGAATGGGCTGAGGTTGAGAATTGGCGCTAGGTGGTGCTAAGGGCAATTTACTGGCGTGAGCTGTTTCTGAGGCAGGGGTAACAAAATTGCTATTGGGCAAGAGGGCAAACCACTCGGCTACAGTTTGAGGCCGTGCTTCAGCTTCCATCTCCATACCGCGCAGAATAGCTTGTTCTACAGCCGTACTAAGGTGGGGCTGGGATTGCCGCATATCGAGTAAAGGAATGCGATCGCGTAAGGGAGCGGCGATCGGTGCTTGCCCTGTGACTAAGCTGTAGAGTGTGGCTGCTAAAGCATAGATATCAAGTGCAGGGGTGCGTTTACCTTGAGGCAGATATTGCTCAATTGGGGCATAGCCCGCCGACAACATGCCCGTATGGGTTTGAGTCACCCCTGGAGTAAATTCGCGAGCAATACCAAAGTCGATCAGCACTACAAAGTCGGTATGTTCGCGGCGAATAATGTTGTGAGGTTTCACATCCCGATGCAGTAAGCCTGCTTGGTGCACTACATTTAGGGCTGCGCCAATCTGCCGAATGTAGTGAATCGCTTTAGCTTCGGGTAGGGCACCTTCGGACTGCACAATATCAGCTAAGGTATCGCCGGGAATGTAGTCCATCACAATGAAGGACAGGCCACCTTCCTCAAAAAAGTCGAACACGCGCACAATGTTGGGATGCTGACAGCGGGCTACACGGCGGGCTTCAGCAATGAATTGTTGTTGAAACTGGGCGAAGTCTGCATGGCGACGCAAATTCTCGTGTAAAACTTTGATGACGACAGGTTGGTCGAAGTAGGCATGGTGCGCCCGATAGGTGATGCCAAAGCCACCTTGACCCAGGATGGCCTCAACGACGTATTTGCCGTTTTGCAGAACTGTTCCAGTCGCCAAGTTCATAGGTATTAACTACCAATTTGTCCACTTATGCTAGCGCCTTGCGAGAAATCTGAGACTTCAATGGCAGAAAAAGCGCATCCTGCTCAAGCCAGATTTTTAGACGCAGTAACGAATTTTTCGTGCCTAATTTTTAACCGAATTCAGTTAGCTTAGCGTACTCGAAAAATTTTTAATCTAGAGGATAATGTTGAGCCAAAAATGCGATGGCTGAGTCGCGATCGCCAATCACACCATCTAAGGTAGCAGCCGTCAAGTCGGACAGAATCTGCTTAAACTGGCGGCTCGGCTTGTAACCCAACGCTTTTAAGTCATTACCATCTAGGAGCGGTTTGACCTGTGCCCAGCAGATTAAATAACGCCAAATTAACTGTCGCATTGAGCGAGGAGCTTGTACGGCCATCAAGATGAGAGTAGGTCGATCATATTGACTCAGCAATTGCACAACTTGGCTAGGCTTTTGAGGTTCCGTTAAATGGCTTGCTAGGTCAGCTTGTGTGGTAGCAAGTTGTTGCAAAGCCTCAATGCTATTAACAGGTAGTTGCAGATTGGCGGCAATCTTACCCCGGTACTCTGGCGCAAGATCAGCAATCAACACCTCTAACAGCATTTGCCAATGAACCAGCGTATTTGAGGAATCGAAGCGCCGCAACCAACGACTCATCAGGCGGATCTGGTGCCAAATCGCTGGCGTTAAAGTCAAGGTGGGATGAATGCAGCGCAAGGCTCCTAAATGGGACAGTAACTGTAAAGCTGATTGCCAATAGGGAGCAGCCAGAACGTATTTGAGTTCGCTTTTTAATCGGGTTTGGAGGGCTGGCGCTCGACTGTTTTCGTCTTGGACGCGATCGTAAACACCACTCTCGATCGCATGGCGGATATAGCCTTCAGTTTGGGGATCAATCTCGAATCCTAGCCGCACTGCAAAGCGCACCGCTCGATAAATCCGGGTGGGATCTTCGATAAAGCTGTTGGCATGGAGGACGCGAATTTGGCGCGATCGCAAATCCAGCAACCCCCCAAAGAAATCTAGCAACTCACCAGAACGGGGAGCCGTAAGACGAATCGCCAGGGCATTAATCGTGAAATCTCGCCGATAGAGATCTTGCCGAATTGAACTCGCTTCCACTTCCGGGTTGGCCGCTGGGTAGGGATAAAACTCGGTACGAGCCGTGGCAATATCCACCCACAGAGAATCTAATTCTGGGTCTTTGTGCCATAACAAAGCAGCAGTTTGAAATTGCCCATGAATGTCGAGCCGAGCCTGCGGATATTGCTGCTGTAAAGCACGGGCTAGCTCTACACCCGCTCCCTCTTGCAGCGCTCGGTGGTAGCCATCCACCACCAAATCAATATCATTGAGCAACAAGGCATCCTCTGGGTCAGCCAGCAACAGATCCCGGACTGCTCCACCTACTAGATAAAGATGCCAGCCCCTCGCTTCAGCTTGTTGAGCCGCTGCCGCTAAAACGGACCACAATTGCGGTACTAAACGAGCTTTGAGCTGTTCATGCAAAGGTGCCCGCAGGGGAACTCCTTTGTCTCCAGGCACCACAACGCTAGCCGGGCGTTGCATCTGGTGGAGTTGGCGCAACACATCCGTGCGAGTGACGATACCTACTAACTGGTTCTCTTCCAACACAGGCAGACGGCCAATGTCATAAGTCACCATCAATGACTCAATATTTGGTAGCGGCGTCTCTGGCGTAATCATTTTTAAGTTGGTGGTCATGTAGCCTTTCACGGGGGCATGACCAAAGCCATGATGCAGCGCAATATCTAAGTCCCGCCGAGAAATGATGCCGACGAGTTGGCCTTGAGCATCGACCACCGATAAACCGGAATGCCCATAGCGCAACAATATTCTCTGTGCCTCGTTAATGGTGGTTTCAGGCCGAATGGTGCGTACGGGTGAAGACATTAGTTCTCGCGCCGTTGGCGGTTGCGGAATCTGCTGTTGCAACCCTGCTCGGAGTTGCTGCAATACTGACTCCGGGTGGGCTCCTCGTAAGGTCAGCGCTGCCGCCTTCGCATGGCCACCCCCACCCAACGGCTTGAATAGCTCGTTCAGGTCAGTACCTTCAATTTGCGATCGCCCAATTACGCTTAAGCGAGTGTCGTCGAGGTCGGCTTCTCGGTCTCCTGGGTCTCCCGCTCGGACTGGATAATGAGCGGCTAGCAGCAGGGCGTCGCTTTCTGTAAGTTCTGTAATCCGAGAAGCCAAGCTAGACAAACCAGGAATATACGCTCCAGGTTGCAAGAGCACCCAAGCGACCCGATGCCCCTGGACCTCCTCGGTTTGCAGCCCATCTAAGGCGATCGCAAACAACTCCTGTAACTGCGGTGACAGCCCAGGATCAATGTACTCCGCGATCATCTTCAGGTTGGCTCCCTGCTCCATCAGCCAAGCCAAAGCCAGCGCATCCCTAGCGGTTGCGTGGTCATAAGTCAGCGAACCTGTGTCTACATGCACTCCCAAGGCCATCACGGTTGCCTCGGCAGGAGTCAGCTCCACACCTTGCGCTTGCAGTTGTTCGGCAATCAGGGTTGAAGTGGCACCCACTGGCTCAACCTGAAAGGAAGTTGCAGGAATATCACTCTCTGTATTCAGGTGATGGTCGTAGACCGTAATCTCTATATCTGGCAGGTCTAACCACTCAGCGGTCTTGCCAATGCGATCGCGCCGTTGGGCATCTACCACGGCCAAAGAGCGAATCTGCTGCGGACTGACCGATCGCCGCTCAATCAAAGGATATTCATCTCGGTGCAAAGCCAGAAAGTCATGCACCGCCGGATGCGAACCACCACTCAGAACAATCCGTGCCCCTGGTTGCAACCGAGTCAGCCCTACTGCCGCGCCCAGCGTATCAAAATCTGCGGTTGTATGACACAGAATTAAATCCATTTGTCTTGCTTCCAGCGCTGATCGGCAGTGACTATAAATGAACGGCTTTGGCCGCCCCACGTAACCCCGCAAAGCTAATTTGGTGTAGTACTTACGATGTTTCTTCAATCGTGGCAGAGAAAGTGCCGAGAGGGGATGAATTTCTGGTAGCGTACTACTCAGGACTGATCAAAAAATTGTCTAAATTCAGCGACAGGTGTAAACCAGTCCACTGCTGTATTGGGAGAAAAAAATGTTTTCAACTCTGTTCCAGCTCGCCTTAGTTGCCTTGGTTGGGTTGTCCTTTGTGATGGTTGTGGGTGTCCCAGTAGCCTATGCTTCTCCTCAAAATTGGGAGCAATCTAAGCGATTGATCCTACTAGGTTCTGGGCTTTGGTTTGCTCTCGTGCTGCTTGTCGGACTACTGAACTATTTAGTGGTTTAGGTTGCCAGCAGATTCAATCCAGCCCCAGAACCCGATTTACCCAACTCACCAGATATCTACAGGCAGCCATGGCAGTTTTTGAGGGAACCTTTACTCAGACAGAACCCCTACGTTTTGCAATTGTGATCGGTCGGTTTAATGACTTGATTACAACCAAGCTGTTAGAGGGCTGTCAAGATTGCTTGAAGCGCCACGGCGTTGATCCAAACCCGCACGGCACTCAAGTGGATTATGTCTGGGTGCCAGGTAGTTTTGAGGTCCCCCTGGTTGCTCGTCAGTTAGCGTTGGCTAATCGCTACGATGCAATTATCTGCCTAGGAGCAATCATTCGGGGCCAGACCCCTCATTTTGACTACGTGGCTGCTGAGGTATCCAAAGGTATTGCTAACGTCGGGTTGCAGACAGGAGTGCCGATTATCTTTGGCATCGTTACCACAGATACCATGCAGCAAGCTTTAGAGCGCGCAGGGATCAAGAGTAATAAAGGTTGGGATTACGCCATGAATGCGCTAGAAATGGCTAGCTTAATGCGCCAACTGCGCTCTGGAGACGGGATTGCTCCCCAAAATCCTCAGGTTTCTGGCACGACCTCGACTCAGACATTGCCTGCGGCTCCAAGCAATACCCTCGCTCCCAGTTTGCATAAAGAGCAAGAGCGGCTGGGTTAAGGGTGAGTTCTGCGGAGGGTGAGGCGATCGCATCTGATTGTGACAACAGCCGCTAACTTTCTCAACATTTCTTTCCAAAAAGTGTTGACAAACACATTCAAATCTGAGAAATTATTATCAGTGCGGCTTGCGGGCATAGCTCAGTGGTAGAGCGTCACCTTGCCAAGGTGAATGTCGCGCGTTCGAATCGCGTTGCCCGCTTTGAAAAATAGATAAAAATCAAGAAACTAACGTTAGTTTCTTATAATCTGGCCTGAGAAATTAAATATCTTCTTGGTTTCTTGGAAACTTGTACCAGTAGATACACCATAAGGTTTATGCCAGTAGGTATAACTCTAGTAAGATTTGCGTCAAATCTGACGGTGATAGGATTTAATGAGTAGCTTAGTCAGTGGGTGTTTTGACCTGAACTGCTCAGGTCGGTCCATCTCATTACAATTACGCTTCTAAAACTACTGAATTATGGCACTCAGTTGTAGCTAAGTAGTTTGATACTTTAAGTAACTTTTGTCTTAACTATCTTTAACTCTATAGCTGCTTGTGCAATCCCAAAAAGCCCAAAAGATTGAGTTAGATACAGATTACCCATGCCCTTGCCGCCGTCGGGGTCGCCTCTTGCCTA
Source organism: Trichocoleus sp. FACHB-591 (assembly GCF_014695845.1). NCBI lineage: Bacteria > Bacillati > Cyanobacteriota > Cyanophyceae > Leptolyngbyales > Trichocoleusaceae > Trichocoleus > Trichocoleus sp. FACHB-591. The sequence goes on along the minus strand of NZ_JACJPA010000094.1, from coordinate 176,767 downwards.
TTACTCTGACGGAGGCCTTTGGCTGCAATCGATGTCAGCAGATTTTTGTGGTTGAAGAGAGTGGCTACGTCATTGAGCAACTTTCAACCACCTATCCTTATAAGCGGGCTTGGCGCTGGAGTGGCCAGCAGTGGAACATTGCTCACTCCGGTTTACGTGAAAGCTACTTGCCATTAGCCCTAGGCATTGTGATTGTCTTACTAGTGCTTTGCTTGCCAATGGCGCTCCATTCGCCCTCAAACCCTAGTAATATTATTCTCTGGGCGGTAGTAATGGTGCTAGCTGCGATGTTGCCAGCGTTTATTCTATGGCTAGCTTATAGACGTTAGCTCAATGTCACCTGATTCTTCTAGTTCCCTTGTTGATCCATTAGCCGGAGTTCATCGCGCTTACCAAGCTTCTCTCGACTTGACTACGACTCAAGGAGCCGATCGCAGTCGAGCGGTGCAAGCTATGGTTCAAGTTTTGAAGCGCTATCAAGACGATATTTTAGAAGCCAATACTTTAGATCTGGAGGCTAGCCGGGAGATGGCAGTGCCAGATCTAATTTTGGAGTGGTTGAAGCTTACTCCAGAACGGCTGCAAGCCACGATTCAAACTTTGCAGAAGCTGGCGGAACTATCAGACCCGATTCGGCGAGTCATGAGTGCGGCTTACCAAATTCCTCATTGCCAGACTTATAGCCAGTTGGTGCCTTTGGGCGTGATTGCGCTGGTGTATGAAGCCTTTCCAGATTTAGCTGCGATCGCTGCTGGACTTTGTATTAAAACCGGGAATTGCTTAGTCCTGAAGGGCAGCAGTGAAGCGAGCCATACCAATATTGTGATTGCCCAAGCTCTACAATCAGCCATTTACGACGCTGGCTTACCGGAAGGGTGCCTAGAATTATTGCCTGCCGAGCAAGGAGCCTCGGTGCGAGATTTAATCACGCAAGATCAATATCTCAACTTAATCATTCCCTACGGTCGTCCTAGTTTGGTGCAGCAGGTGGTGCGACAAGCCACAGCCCCCGTGTTGCGATCGGCGATGGGCAACTGCTATCTCTATTGGTCGCCTTCTGGCAGCATAGAAGCGGCTCGCTGGATGATTTTAGATAGCCATCAAAGTGAACCAGACGCAGTCAACGCGATCGAGAAAGTGTTGATTCATCAAGACCAAAATCGCTCGTCCCTCATTATGCTTTGGGACAGCTTGCGAGAAAAAGGCTTTACCTTAAGAGGCAGTCCTGAGCTAGCTGCAGAACACCCAGATCTACTGCTGTCTGAAGATCGCGAATGGAGCCAAGCTTACCTGGACAAAGTAGTGGCGTTTAAGACAGTCAGTAGTATTGAGACCGCGATCGCCTGGATTAATCAGTACAGCAGTGGCCATGCTGATTGCTTAGTCACTGAGTCTTACCAAGAGAGCCGTCAGTTTGCCTTGGGTGTGAATAGCGCTTCAACCTATATCAACGCCTCCCCTCGCTTTTCACGCAATCCCAAGCAAGGTGATGCGGTGTTCTTGGGCATGTCTAATCAAAAGGGTCATCGTCGTGGCTTAATTGGCTTAGACACGCTGACAACGGTGAAGCATATCGTCCAGGGAAATGGACAGTTTTAACGTCTCACTCCCAAACTAAAGTGGGGCCGCCCCTCAGAGCAACCCCACATCCTCAAATCTGTAGTTTCAACAGCAGCAGTTTTGCTAACCGGAGTTAAGACTAAGCGGCTTGAGCTTCCTTCGGAGGAAGCTTCACCTTAGAAGCCAGACCTAAGGTTTGCAAAAGCTGAATCGTCATCCAGGTCATATCAATCTCCCACCACTGGAGGCCATGACGCGCGGAATATTGGTAAGCATGGTGATTGTTGTGCCAGCCTTCACCATAGGTCAGGAGGGCCACCCACCAGCAATTGGTAGAGCGATCGTCAGACTCATGACTCCGATAACCAAATTTGTGCGTTGCGCTATTCACAAACCAAGTGCAGTGATACACCAACACCAAGCGGACAAAAATGCCCCAGACGACAAAAGGCCAGCCGCCGATGAGATAAAGTACAACTCCTAGGGCGAACTGCACCAGAAGAAAGTAGTCGTCCAAAAACTTGTAAACTGGATCGCCAGAAATATCTTTGGTCAAACGCTCAACTTCGCTTTTGGCTGGAACTTTATGCAGCATCCAACCCATGTGGCTCCACCAAAATCCCTCGTTTGAGTTGTGGTGATCCACAGCTTCATCTGAATGCGCATGGTGATGACGGTGCAGGCCAACCCACTCAATCACACCACCTTCACAGGCTAAGCTGCCACAAAATACGAAGAAGTATTCTAACCATTTAGGAGTTTGAAAACTCCGGTGCGTGACTAAACGATGCCATCCTAAAGTAATTCCTAACCCACCAGTCACCCAATGGAGAAACAGAGCAACACCCACGGCACCCCAGCTAAAGGTGCCAGGTACAAAGGCGAAGAGTGCCCCAATGTGGATCGCCCCCATGAACAAAATAATGGGCCAGGCTAAGGGAGGTTTGGTTGCTTGTGCAATAGTCATGCGGTAATCTCAAAACGAACTTTGATGTCCAATCTGCGCGACAATAAACTTTACATCTGATAAAGGTTAACCAGCTGACAAAGAAAAAACATCAGCCTGGAGGGCTACCAGATCCTACGTATGTCTCCGGAGGAGAACGAAAGCGTGACCAGCAGTGTTGAACTGTTACAGAAAGCAGAGCAAGCACTACTCCAGATTTTTTCTGGAATTGACTCTCAGGTCAAGAAAAATCTGAAACGAGTCTTAACATCGTTCTACCATCATCGCGTAGGAACGCATCATTTTGCAGGTGTTTCTGGCTACGGGCATGATGATTTGGGGCGGCAGACGTTAGATCAAGTATTTGCTGAAGTCATGGGAGCCGAGGCAGCAGCGGTGCGGGTGCAGTTTGTCTCTGGTACCCACGCGATCGCCTGTGCCTTATATGGCGTGCTGCGTCCAGGGGATGAAATGCTGGCCGTAGCAGGTGCTCCCTACGATACTTTAGAAGAAGTAATTGGCTTACGGGGTCACGGTCAAGGCTCGTTGCGCGAGTTTGGTGTGGATTACCGCCAGCTAGAGCTAACCCCCGAAGGCACGATCGATTGGCAAGGTTTGGCTGAGGCGGTGAGCGATCGCACTCGCCTCGTGTTGATTCAGCGCTCCTGTGGTTACTCTTGGCGCTCTAGCTTGGCGATCGCCGATATTGAAAAAATTGTCCATTTGGTAAAGCAGCAAAATCCCAACACCGTTTGCTTTGTGGATAATTGTTATGGCGAGTTTATTGAAACCCAAGAACCCACTGCCGTTGGTGCGGATTTAATGGCTGGGTCACTGATCAAAAATCCCGGTGGCACGATTGTGACGGCGGGAGGTTATGTTGCGGGTCGGGCTGATTTGGTAGAAGCTGCCACCTGTCGCCTGACTGCACCAGGAGTCGGCAGTTCCGGTGGAGCTACTTTTGATCAAAACCGTTTGCTATTTCAAGGCTTGTTTCTAGCCCCTCAAATGGTTGGGGAAGCAATAAAGGGCAATCACTTAACCGCTCATGTCTTCCAGCAACTCGGCTACCCAGTGAATCCTTTGCCAGAAGCGCCACGACGGGATGTAATTCAAGCTATTCAACTTGGTTCACCCGAAAAACTGATTGCTTTTTGTCGCGCCATCCAAAAGCATTCGCCCATTGGTTCCTATTTAGACCCAATTCCCTCAGGAATGCCAGGTTACGAAAGCCAATTGGTGATGGCGGGCGGCACGTTTATTGATGGGAGTACTTCTGAGTTCTCAGCCGATGGGCCGCTGCGTGAGCCTTTTGTAGTGTTTTGCCAAGGAGGCACTCACTGGACCCATGTGGCGATCGCTTTAGAAGCTGCGATCGAGGCAGTTGGCCCCGCTTAAGCAACCCTAGCAGCGGGGCGAAAGGAAAACTCGACAAACAGGCGACGGCAAGAAAACAACGTGTAGCCATCAACGGGCATGAGAGAAATGCTGTCTTCGTAGCACTCCACCACCCGATATTGTTTGCCATTCTTAGCAACTAAAAGCTCGCCCGTCTGAAGTTTCATTTCTTAACAACTGCTAATGATTGGTAACTAAAATCATTTATTTCTTAGTGTATTTAGTATGACTGGATACGACTTTACAAAGTTGACATTTCTGTAACGAATTTATCAATTTATATAAATTGAGTGTAATGTTTTAACCTTTACTTAAAATTCTTGAGTTAGAGAAAACAGAAGCCAAGATCAGAGATTGTTCTGACTCCTGGCTTCTAATTCCTGGCTCCTATTTTTCGCTCATTCTGGCAACTTGTACTGCCCTACGATTCGCTTAGCGTACTCCGGTACATGAGCTTCCAGCTTCTCCGGATGTTGGCGCTTCAAATATAGATAGTTACGGGTAAAGTGCGAATCGATGGAGAAGCGAGCGTACTCCAAGCCTTTAGGGCCAATTCTTTCGATTACCACACCCATCAGCTGAGCCGCCCACATTGGTAAGGTGACGCCTTTGTCGTAAGCGGGAATGCTTTGCTGCACTGCGTTGCGGCGATCGCCCTGAGACATGACTGGCTGCGTTTCAATTTGGTCGTGCACCAAATCCAGCATTTCCTGACCGCGATCGTTCCGTACTACAATCCACTGCCAGCCGAAAGGAGCACCCATGTAGCCCACGACCAAATCGGCCAGAGAGTTGACGTAGTCGAAGCAGCTCATGCAGGAAGGCGCGAACACATCCTTGAGTTGATTGGTTTTGAGACCGAAGAAGGGGACTTTTTCGATTGAGCCATCTTCATGCTTGAAATGGACTCGGAAGTCTTGCATGAACTCGTAATGTACGACCGTTTCCGGCGATCGGCTGGTGGTTTCTAAGAACTTCTGCAAACCTGCGCGGGTGACGTTATCGACACAAGGTGTCCCTAGCACATAGAGCTTTTCTAATCCGAGTTGCTTTTCTACCGCCCGCAGTGCTTGGATTTGACAACCCACACCAATTACTAACAGTCGCTTCATGCCCGACTGCTCGATCTGCTCCAGCACCGAAAGATTAGGCGATAACGTAGGTTTGTTGACTCGTGCCGCCAAAATTTCTTCTGGAGTCCGAGCGATCACAGGTTTGGGTTGAAAGCGGTCTTCGTCGGTGTTTTGCACACAGACCACACCTTCGACTAAGCCGCGATTCAGCATTTCGATCGCGATCGTGCTGACAATGCCTGTCCATTGGGCACCCTCGATCGGCTCAGTTTTGCGGGCAGCCATCATGTCTTGGTTGACACCGAAGTACCACTCGTCTTGGTTCTCTAAGTCACGGCTGCGTCCGTGGATTTCAGCCTCTAGCTCAGCAATCTGCTGATTGATAAAGGCACAAGCTTCTTTGACGTAATGAACGTAGTAGGTATCACACAGGCCGCACTCACTACAGAGTTCCTTGGCAGGACGACGGCTAGAAGGTTTGAGGGCTTTAGCTTTTTGGTGAGGACGGACAGAGGCGGTCATGTTATGGCAGCTAATGAATCACAAGCGTAAAGTCTGCTTAAGGTAGCTTAATGCTTTCTTGTGGTTGCCGTTAAAGGATGGTCATGAAACTTTAAGCAAGTCTTGAAGCAAGCTCTGCTATTCGGCTAGAAGGTCTTCGTAGGTTTTGATCAGTTGCTTAACTGCTGGTAAATATTCAGAGGCGATCGCGGGTGGGCTAGAACTTGGCTCCACCACCACATCGCCCACGGTATCTAAGGCTCGTTCATTGATCGAGTCAATCAACAGCTCTGGCATCATAATGTTGGCTTCAGCAATTTGCTTGATGGCAGCGCTAGCATTTTCCTGTTCCGCGATCGCCTTCAGCACCTGAAACTCAGCCATCGGCAGTTGCAGCAGAAATTCTGTCCACTCCGAGGGTAAGGTTTCCTCACGGGGAGGTCTAAAAGGTAGGATCGCTCCTTTTTTGCTAGCACTTTTGCGCTTGCGGCTGGAAGTCTGAGGTTGAACTGCTTGAACTGGTTGCACTTCATAGGCTTCCGCTTGCAGCTTCAATAGGTTGAGTGTGGCAAGTTCCTCTTCTAAGCTTTCTTTGCGATTGCGTCGCTCTAAGATTTGGGTTTCTAGTTGTTCCAGTTCTTTGTGCAGCGAGATTACCTGAGTTTGTAACTGTTGCATGGCAGCTTGGAGCGGATGAGAACTCGCATCTTCCTGCTGTTTTTCTGCTTGCAAAACCGAAAGTGATTGGCTGACCTCTAATTTGCGCTGCTCTAACTGTTGAATTTGCGTTTGCAGCCCGTAGACTTCTGGCTCAAGTTGCTGTTTTTGTTGTCGTAGCAGTAGCAGAGCTTGGTCGAGCGAAGCTTCTTGTTGGCGTTGCTCCATCAGTCGCGTTTCCAGCTGGACGAGTTCTGCTCGCCAAGTCGCCAAGTTTGCTTCTGTTTGTTCCTTGATCGTGTCAATGCTGGAGAGCGATCGCTTCAGCTCCAATTCTTGCCGTTCTAAGGCTTTTACCTGAGATTGCCGTTGGTTGATTTGCTCTAGTTGGTGTTGTTCCTGAGCATTTAGGGCATTTAACTTCCAAACCAATTCTTCTTTGTGGTTCCAATAATCCGCAAGTTGCAGCTTGGCTTGTTGTGCTTGAGCTTGCAGCGAACTGAGGTGGGCTGCGACTTCCTGCCGTTCGTCAGTTAAATCTAATAGTAGGTCTTGTAAATCTTCACCCTGCCGCTGCAACGCCCGAATCTGAGTGTTGAGAAACGCCAAAGTACTTTTGGCTTGGGAGCTGCGGCGATTTTCTACTACGACCATTGCAACCAAGGCAGCAGGCAGCGTGATCAACCCACTGGAAAAGGCTTTTCCCATGTGTCGGTTGGTCAAGAAGCTGAGGCCAAAGCTGACACCAAATGCAACAGACCCAACAAGGAACCGATTGTTGACCATAGCTCACTGCGATCGCGCGTCTTAGTTACCTGGATCTGGTTGAACCAGTTCACACTACCAGTTCACACTAGTTTAGTTGTGGGGGAGGGAGTATATGCGATCGCCCCTTTAATCTCTCAGAAAACTGACTGATTGGACAGGAGATTGTAGCGATCGTTTTTATCTCTTTTAAAGGGAATCTTAGAGCAGTAAAGCTGTTCCAGAAGCCGTAAATACCCGAAATCCTAAGAAAATTGGTTTATTCTGAAAGGAGGCTGGTTTACGGAACTTAACACACCATCTCCCTCCCCTGCGCCCATGAAATGCATTATCAATCGTCGAGCTGAGTTCTCAGCAAGCCATCGTTACTGGCTGCCTGAACTCAGCGAAGCGGAAAACACAGAGCAGTTTGGTCTCTGCGCCCGCGCCCCTGGACATGGACATAACTATGTCTTTTATGTCTCGATGGCAGGTGAACTCGATGAGTACGGCATGGTGCTGAATCTGTCGGACGTAAAGCATGTGATTAAGCGAGAAGTGACCCATTATCTCAACTTCTCATACCTCAACGATGCTTTGCCAGAATTTCAGCAAACCTTACCCACTACCGAAAATATTGCGCGGATAATTTGGCAGCGTCTTGCGCCTCACCTGCCGATCACCAATATTCAACTGCTTGAACATCCTGAACTCTGGGCCGACTACAAAGGAAACGGAATGGAAGCTTACCTCACCATCAGCACTCACTTCAGCGCCGCTCACCGCCTCGCTCTGCCTCACCTCACCTTAGAGCAGAACTCTGAGATTTACGGAAAATGTGCGCGTGTCAACGGTCACGGCCACAACTATCACTTAGAAGTCACGATCAAAGGTGAGCTGGACCCCCGCACAGGCATGATCGCTGATTTAGTAGCCTTCCAAAAAGCGGTGGATGATTATGTGGTGGAACCCTTCGACCACACGTTTCTGAACAAAGACATTCCCTACTTTGCTGAAGTCGTGCCTACGGCTGAAAATATTGCGGTGCACATTCGCGACTTGCTCCAACAACCCATCCGCGAGATTGGCGCACAGTTGCACAAAATCAAGTTGATCGAAAGCCCCAACAACTCCTGCGAAGTCTTTTGCACTGAAGCTGATTTCAATCAGGCAGCGGGTCAACAACGCGAAGCAGCCCTAGCTTAAGACGACCTAACCCCTGGCCCCTTCCCTACGAAAGAGGGGGAGAAAGTGAGAATCAAGGTTGAGGGCGATCGCCTCTACGCCTGAGATAGCGGTAAATAAACCAGGCGATCGCTGCTGGAATTAAGTTGAGCGCAAAACGGCTGAGGGCAAACTGGAGTAAATCTGGTGTGGCGATTAGTTGTGCCCAACTGACACTGCTGACGCTTCGACCCAATAAAAACCAGCCAAAAATCGCGTTGCCTCCTAGCAGCAGCGCAAACAGAACTAGACCACTCTGCCAGTAACGTTCTGGTCGCGTAGTTCCAGAGATTAGCGTCGGTAGAGGTTGGTTTTGCGATCGCCTCAGCAAATTATTCAGTCGCCACGCCATCCAAAGGAAAAACGGAAAGAGGCTGTAGCTCAAGAGCTGAATCGGTGGATCGTAGCGCCAAGCTATAGAAAGGGTATTGACGAGAGCATGACAAGCGACTGCGTTTAACCAAGCAATTAGCAACTCTGCCCAATCTCGCTTAAAAAAGAGACCTAACGTGTGTCTGCGATTGAGCGTTAAACCTAGTACATAACCCCAAGGTGCAGAAAACCAAGCGTGGACAGCAACACCGATTGTGCGATCGAAAATAGACGCGACGCCATTGAAGAGATAAAACAGATTTTCTTCGGCAGTGAATCCTAAAGCGACAGTAATGGTGTATAGCAGGATGGTGCTGCTTGAGGGCGATCGCGGTTGCCACTTGCGCAGGCCAACCAAAAGTAAGAGCACTCCTGCGAGTTTGCTGCCTTCTTCAATGGGGCCAATTTCCAACAGTTGTCGTAAACCTGCACCGAGGAGCGATCGCGTGATTTGCTGCCAAGGCAAAATGCTTTGAGCCAAAAATTCAAAACCCCACTCCAGGCCCAGAGCCATAAGGCCAACTAGCCCTCCAAGCAGGAACCCAAGCAATAGTTGAGGTGGGACGGGAACTGGGCGTATTTGGCGACAGTAGTAAACCAGGGCTAAGAGCGGAGGTGCGATCGCCCAAAAGACTAATGTGTAAGTGTTCATACACTAGGTAAGGACGAAGCATTCTCAATAGCCTTAAATAAAACCGTTCATGAGTTGCGAGAATGCTTCGCCCTTACAGCCCACTAGGGTTATTTGGCTTGGGCGACGATCGTGCGGTGGCGGGGACTGTTGGCGGTGATAGTGGGCGGATGGAAGCCCGCTTCGACCATTGCCTTTTCAATATCTAAAGCGAAGTATTGATCGAGATAAGGCTCTGTGCTTTTGAGTAGCGTCAAGATATAGGGCGGCATCTTGGCATAGATTTCGGACTTGGGGTTCATGTCCATGATGGTGAAATGACCACCGGGACGAAGTATTCGTCTCACTTCTTGGAAGATGGCGATCGCAGCACTTTGGGGTAGTTCGTGGAATACCAGGCAAGCCGAAACCAAATCGAATGAGGCAGTGGGTAAGCCTGTCTCTTCGGCTTTAGCATGAACCCAGTTGATCTGGAGTTGGCGTTTCTGGGCTTTGTAGCGAGCCACCGTCAAGAAGTAGGGAGACAGTTCTAGACCCGTTACCCTGGCTTGTGGATAGGTTTCTTGTAGCGCAAACGTGCTCATGCCGACGCTGCATCCCAAGTCCAAAATATCCTTCGGTTCTGCGAGAATCTGCGATTTCACGGCATTGTGGTAACTCTGGCGCAGCATGGCATCTCCCTGCGCTCCTGCTTCGGGCCAAATCCGCGCATGAACCGCGTGGGCTGCCACCTCAACTTCCGTCGCAGGCTCCCAACCCATATTGCCTTCTTCGTAGGCATGGAATGAGGTCAAATAATAGTCAGGATAAGCCAGGTTAGGGTTCTGAACTTGCGCCAGCTCTGCTTCCCACTCGGGTGAAAACTCGGCAGTGCTACCCCGTGCCTTGAGTGCTTTCACTTCCTTCGGCCAATAAACCCCAATGGTTTCAGCCCGTTTGATCATCATGTTGCGCGCTCGGTTCTTGGCTAGCTTGGCGAGCGGTTTGATCGAAAGTACTCCATTCACCAAGCGAGAAGCTAAGCGGGGAGCAGTCTTGGCGGCAGTCGCAGTCATAGAGTGATGTCAAAACACAGCTTTCAACAAGCTCAATTATCGCAAACTCCCCGCCTGAGGAAGCGCAGCTTTAAGAACTTCAATAGACGGGTAGGGATAGGTGGCGATCGCGCAAGGCACAATTGAAGAGTTGCTTGTCTTGTTTCTACGGAACTCATGCCCGACGCTGCTATCTGGATGCCTCAACTCACTGACGATGGCTCATTCACCTTCTTTTCTGAGGAATTTAACGAGACGTTTCACAGCAGCCAAGGTGCGAAAGCAGAAGCATTCCTCAAATTCGCCAAAGCGACCGATTTGGTGGAGAAAGCTCAGCAAGGTCAAGCGCGGCTCCTCGATGTCTGTTATGGCCTGGGCTACAACACCGCTGCCGCTCTAGAAACCATCTGGACAGCCAACCCAGACTGCCAGGTAGAAGTCTATGGGCTGGAGCTCGATGCTACTGTCCCCCAAGCCGCGATCGCCCCTCCTTTGATCGAGTCTTGGTCGCCCACTGTCCAAACGATTTTGATTGAGTTAGCGCAGGAACATGAATATAAAAGCGATCGCCTACAAGCCAAACTTTTGATTGGAGACGCTCGCCAAACCATCCAATCCCTGGCTACCGCTCAGTTTCAAGCCAATGCAATTTTCTTTGACCCTTTTTCTCCCCGTCGCTGCCCGCAGTTATGGACGGTAGAGTTCTTTACGCAGGTCGTAAATTGTTTGGCTCCTACCGGAAAGTTGGCTACCTACTCGCGATCGGCTTCAGTGCGATCGGCCATGCAAGCAGCAGGCTTATCTATTGGCACCATTCCCCTTAGTGAGGGAGAAGTTTACGAGTCGCATGAATGGTCTCAAGGCACCGTGGGCAGTTTTAATCCTGAAACGCTGTATCCCCTCTCGCAGATGGAGCAAGAACATCTACAAACGAGAGCCGCCATTCCTTTCCGTAACCCCGATTTGAGCGATCGCGCGGAAACGATTTTGCAGCGCCAAAAAGACGAACAATCACAATCTCAACGAGAATCTACTTCCAGTTGGCGACGACGTTGGGGCATCAAGTAGGGGCGAAGCATTTGCACCCGATTCCTTGCTCCTTCCAACTATTGCTACAAATGCTTCGCCCCTACCGTTGTTAGGGTATTGGAAATAAATGGCATCCCTGCGTAAACCAACTAAGGAAGAAATCCGAGCGGCGATCGGCGAAACGATGATTGATGTCATCGCCCCTGATCTCAAGGTGCTGTTTTGTGGCATCAATCCCAGCCTCTACAGCGCTGTGGTGGGTCATCACTTTGCGCGTCCTGGCAATCGCTTTTGGCCGACTTTGCATCAAGCAGGTTTCACCGATCGCCTGTTCCATCCTGCTGAAGACCGTGACCTGCTCAAACTCGGCTATGGCATCACCAATGTCGTCGATCGCGCCACTGCTACAGCCGATGAGTTATCCAAGCAAGAACTATTGATTGGCGGTCAAAATCTAGCAGCCAAGATAGAACAATATCACCCCCGTTGCTTAGCAATTTTGGGAATTGGTGCTTATCGAACTGCCTTCAGCAAACCCAAGGCTGTAGTAGGACGACAAGAAGAAACATTACATGGCGCGATTATTTGGGTACTACCGAATCCCAGCGGTTTGAATGCTCATTATCAACTAAAAGACTTAGCGATCGTCTTTCGAGAGCTGCTTATGACAATTGAAAATATTTAATGTCAACGTTTGAGAAGATATATGGAGAGTTACCTCCTGGACACCCCACTAAGTCACCTGTTAGTAAGTACAGACATCTCACTCATCAACAAGTTATAAATATAGCCTTACATGAGTCTACACAAAGAAATATTGATAGATAGTGAGCTTGTCAAGGAACTAAAGCAATGTTGGAATCCTTTATCAATACGCTCAGGAACCTTAGTACAGCGATTCGATGGTGTTTGGCACTACAGTGTGGCACTATCGGACACTTCAGCAATTTCTTGGGGACCTAGTGAAGCATTGCAGCTTTATCATCAAGGTTCTCTTGTAATACATGAGCTTGGTCCCGAGTTTAAAGATGGAATTCAAGTTCCGTATTTGCCCAAGGCTGAAATATTTAAAGATTTAACCTCATCTATCCCCGCCTTTCACAGAAAGTGGAAGTATGGAGTTCAGGGTTGGAATTGCGAGCATTGGGCACGTTTAGTCGTGAGTGGTCAGCCTATTTCCTACCAAGTGAAAGAGCAGGGATTTGGAGTTTTGGATGCTTTTGGAGTTTTACACTTCAGAGGTGAGGCAATAGAGCAACTCAACAAGTACAAGTTCAACAGCTAGCAAGGCTTGCAGTTTGACCATTGGTTAGGAGCGGACTGTTGAAGAATGTACTGCTAATAAAGCGACCGCCAGGGATTAAATGAGTCAGCGAGATAAACTACTGGTCAAAATCCTGCTAGTCAACTCGGAGGCCAAGATGAAGATTAAGTACGAACTGATTATTTATTGGAGTGAAGTTGATCAAGCCTTCATTGCCGAAGTGTCAGAGTTACCCGGTTGTACAGCAGATGGCGAAACCTACCAGGAAGTTGTGCAAAATGTCGAAATCTTGATTCAAGAATGGATTGAAACCGCGCAGGAATTAGGGCGACCCATTCCAGAACCTAAAGGCCGATTGCTATTTGCATAAATTGTTGGTTGAAGAAAGTTGAGCTTGGCCGAAAGCAGGGTGCTACCTAATGCAAATCCGCATCCCACACCCCGATGTAAATCCGATCGCGATCATCTCGCTGGATGACACCCTTCACGCCATTGCGCTCGAATGAATATTGGTTAGTTTGGCGATCGCGCACTTGCCGTAATGCTGCTTCAATCTCCTCGCTAGAGCTGCCACTCAACATCCCATTCAGCGCTGTCCGCATCACCAACGGATCAGCCGATGGCGGAAAAGACGCTTCCGTTTGCCGCACCTGGTTGGAGTCGCGATCGTAGATATAGCCCAAGTTCACGCCATTGCCCAAGTCATACAAAGCCGAGCGGGTGTTAGGCCAATAGCCTGCTTTTAGGCTAGCGGGTGCGCCTAATAATTGTTCCACTTCACTTTTTGACGTGCCCGTGGGAATTCCGCGTACAGGTTGGTTGGTTGGAATCGTGGAACTGCGATCGCCCGCCTCGTTTTTTGTTGGTTGCTCATCGGGTTGGTCCGATGGTTCCTCAAAACTGATCGGTGGAGAAGGCTCTATGACTGGAGTAGGAGTAACGGTGGGTGAGGGTTCTGGCGGCGGAGGCTCAGCAGGCGTGATGCTAGGTGAAGGAGAGAGGGCAGGAGTAGGCGTGGGTGTAACCTCTGGGCTAGGGGATACACTCGAAGTCACCGTGGTTTCTGTGGCGGGTTGGCGGGACTTCAACACCACAGTTCCTAGAGCTACGGCAGCTACAGTCGCGATCGCTACGCCTCCCAGGAGCAGAGGTAAAGGCGCACCAGTGCGTGTAGCAGGAATTACAGCATTCGTAGCATTGCCCACTGGTGTTGCTTGAGGTGTTGCCTCACGATTTCGGGGAGCGACTGCCACCGTAGCTACCGTCTGGGTTGCCCCTACAGGAGCGACAGGAGTTGCAGGTGCCGCTTCTGGAAGCATTGCTAACCACTCATCGACCGTGGCGGGGCGATAGCGCACTTCCACTGCCATCCCGCGCATCACGGCCTGGTTTACTGCTGGGCTGAGTTCGGGCCGTACATCTCGCGGTGCAGGCATTTGTTGGCGATCGCGCAAAATGGAAGCGACTGGAATTTGCGCCGTCAGCAAAGCGTACAGAGTGGCTGCTAAACCATAAACATCCGTAGCTGGAGTGCGCTTTTCGTTGGAAACATATTGCTCAATCGGCGCATAACCCGACGAAATCATGCTGGTGTGGGTCTGGGTGACCCCAGGAGTAAACTCCCGCGCAATGCCAAAATCAATCAGCACCACTTCTTGAGTGTTTTGGCGCAAAATAATGTTTTGCGGCTTAATGTCTCGGTGCAGCATGCCATTGCGATGCACTACTTTCAGCGCTTCGCTAATCTGCCGCATGTAATGCACAGCGATCGCTTCTGGCAACGGACGATCTGGAAACACCACCGCTTCTAGAGTGGGGCCTGGGATGTAGTCCATCACCATATAAGAGCGGTCATCTTCAATAAAAAAGTCGCTCAACCGCACAATATTGGGATGCACACATAACGCCAATCGCCGCGCTTCATCTTGAAACTTAAGCTCAAACTCGGCATAGTTTGGTTGCTGGCGCATCGATTCATTCAGGGTTTTGATCACCACAGGTTGCCCCAAATAGCGATGGATGGCCTTGAACGTAATGCCAAAGCCACCCCGCCCTAGTTCTTGTTCTAGGGTATATTTGCCACCCTGTAAGGTTTTTCCGAGAAGTGTGTCCATGTCCAGCAGCTAACCGCCAATCGCGCCTTCTCGTTCACTCTAGCTTAGAAACGCTGACCCAGACCGAACTGTAGGCGATCGTCACCTTGGTCGTTGATGCCGTAATCAGCCCGGATAATGCCCAGAGGTGATTTGACTCGCACGCCCACACCATAGCCAAATCCAGTACCTGGTTTCTCCCGCACTGCCCCTGGATCGCCAGGAACCGTGTTGCCAGAGCCTAAGTCGGAGGCGAAGTCAGCAAACACGACTCCACTCACAGGCGAGGTCAGAATTGGAATGCGGTATTCCGCTGAGGCCAAGACATAGCTGCGTCCTGTGGCAACTTCCCCTTGGCCGTAACCTCGCACTGTATTCGGACCACCTAAGTTAAAAGCGCTGTAGGGAGGTAAATCACCAATTGTGGTTCCCCCTTGCAAGTTGAAGGCAAATACTTCTGGCTCTTTCTTGCTGGAGTTAATGATGCGAGTGGGGACGTATTGCGTGTAGTTCGCTTGCAGACGATTCGAGAGAATATTGCCCTGTCCCACAGGAATTGATTGGGCGGTGCTGAGTGTTAGCACCGAACCATCGGTGGGGTTGACTGGGTTATTCCGGCGATCGCGCGTGGCCCCAAACGAAACCGTCGTTAGGTCATCAATGCCAGTGCCACTAAAGGATAGAGGATTACCCAACTCATCCACTGGCGAAATCTTACCATCGCTATCGCGAATGCTGGTGCGGGTGTAGTTTAGTCCCACTGAACCTTGCCAATCTCCTAGCGGTCTTTGGAGTGTGACACCACCCCCAAATTTGCCTTCGCGAACTTTGTCGCCGTTGGGTAGGCCGATGTCCTCGTTGAAGGTGGAGGAGAGACCCCGTTTGCGGAAGGCATCGACTTGATAGCCAATCTTGTCGGGTTGACTGACTCGGTAAGGGCTCTTGAAGTTGACATCAAACTGCACATCCCGACGACCTACCAGCACATTGCCGCCGACGCTTTGGCCTACGCCACCAATATTTTGGTCTTGGTAGTTGACGGTGCCATAAATGCCGCTATCTTCGCTGTAGCCAGCTCCCACATTCACCGCTCTCGGTGGACGCTCGGTAAGGTTGTAGGTGACATCTACCTGCCGCGAATCACCGTTTAATGTGATTTCGGCGTTGTCAAACAAGCCCAATTGGTAGAGTCGTTGTAAATCTTGGCGAACTACGTCTTCTCGGAAGGTTTGCCCTGGCTGCAACTGAATTTCTCGTCTCAGGAACGACTCTTGAGTTCTACCCTGAATCGTTTTGCCTTCCTCATCGACAGTTTCTCCTTTGTTATTCACGAAGAGGAAGTTGATTTTACCAACCGTTCCTTCAGCCACTTCTACGGTAACAACGCCGTTTTGGCTGGGTTCAATGGCAACAACCCGCGCCAAGGAGTAGCCATTTTGCTTGTACCAATCGTTAATGTTGCGCCCCCCCTGATCGAGCGCGGCAGGGCTAATTTGATTGCCGAGCTGAGTCGCAAACAATTCTTGAGCGATCGCAGGAGTGAGTACCTTCGCCCCAGTCAATTGCAGCGATCGCACCACCACTGGCGTGACTTGGTAAGTGACATCTAAGCCTGTGGCATTGCTGCGGCTACTAACATTGGCATTGGCAAATAGCCCACTATTCAAAATACGGCTGACATCGTCTTGCAACTGACTTTGGCTCGTGGTGCCGCCTGGGCGGGTGCGAATCACGTTGCGTACTACTTGTTGCAGTTCTTCGTTGGCCCCTACGATTTTTACATCGGTCGCAGTCACCACCAAATTCCCATTGGCGTTATTGGTTTTGGGTGGCGTAGTCGTACGGCTGGGTGTGGCAGTGACTTGCGGAGATGGGGCGATCGCGTTGGGGCGAGCCGTGGTTGTAGCAGTTGGCGCAGTTGTGGTTGGCGCAGGGAAGCGAGCAGGTCGAGTCTGAGATTCAACGGGTGCCGTTGGCACTACGACAGCAGGTTGATATTGCTGGTAGTACTGGGCGCTGTCGCTCGGCTGGGTTGTGCTTTCTGAAAACTGCTGAGCCACCAAGGTTTCTGGCGGGGCGATCGCTTCGACTGGCGTGGGTGCAGTGGTTTCGGCAGGGACGACAAAATTATTCGCTGTAGGCTGTGGGACGACGGCTTTCGGTGCCTGACCAGCACTCGCTTGGTGAGTTAAATCCCAGCCTGCCACAGCAGCTAGGGTACAAAGTGCAAGAGTTGGGACACGCATAACAGTCACTTCGTTTGTCAATCTGGGTTTAATTCGTCACAAAAGGCTTTCTCGCCATGCCTACAACATTTGCTTGTAATGAATCGGGTTCAGCGTCAACACTGCCCTCTATTTTGCCTTGCTCTTTGCTTTAACCTTTAAAGGCAACCTGTCAGTTTGTATAAGGTTGCAGAAATACATTAATTGCTTCATGAACTGTTGAAAAACTCAAACAAGTCCTGTGATTTAGCAAGGAGCTAAACCTTCACACCACAAAATTAAGTTTGAATGGCAAATGTTGTCTAGTAACCTGAGCGAGCAGGAGTTGTAGCCGTCAACGTCACCGCATAATATCTGGGTTACGTTGGCTGCTTTGTTAACTTTGACTGCAACCCAACTCATCAAGTTCCAGGCTGCTGTGATCGCCGCTCAGTTATTACTACGGCTGACTTAATCTGGCTACCACATCAACCTACGTTCTGGTGACTAACTGTTAGTGCAACTGGGAGCGATCGCGATACTTCAAAGGCTTATAGAAACGCGCCTTTCGTCGCTTTAATCGGCGAGCCGCATTGCGCCGCTGAATTGCATCAACGACTGGAATACCCACGAAATAGCTAACTACTGCAAAGGCCAGCCCGACAATCAAACAGCCCATCAAGTAGCCAGTAATAAAGTCCGTGCCTAAGGCAAGAAAGCTATCGAGAGATCGCAAATTTTCCGTTGGCAAATCTTCCCACTCTCGCCCTAACACCGACTGTCCCACATGAAAGTTAAATGCAGTTAACGGTAGAGTCGTCAGAGGGTTGCTGAACCAAGTTCCTGCCGCCGCTGCCAATTTACTGCCACGAACAACGGCTGCGCTCACAACTGCGATCGCCATTTGCAATCCGGGTAGCGGAAACATCCCCCAAAAAATCCCCAAGGCGAATCCCCGCGAGATCTGCTCAGGTGTCGCTTGCAACCGGACGAACCTCAGGTAAAGATAACGGAGCCCCCGTTGCCACTGCTTCATGACTTAATGTGTTCCTACGTCCCTAAACAAAAATTACACGGGAGTAGATCAATATTCCGTATCTACTTTAGAGATTGTCCTCTCTATTTTAAGTTATGAAAATTTGGTTCCTCTTGGCTCCTTCTCCAGGTGGAAAGCCGATCCCCCGCCCTAGAGTACTGAAATTTAGGCAATCGCACCTAACTTCCAGCTCCAATTTCAATATTTATTCGCTGCCAGTAGTTGATTTTCGTTTACCTCTGCTATCATAGTTAAGCCAGATAACAGGCGGATGTGGCGGAATTGGCAGACGCGCTAGATTTAGGTTCTAGTTCCTCACGGAGTGAAGGTTCAAGTCCTTTCATCCGCATTAAAAATTAAATCAAAAGCGATCGCCCCTGCATTTCAAAAAAATGTGGGGGTTTTGCATTTGGGGCAGGGTACAAGGGTAGCCAGTTGAAAACCCAGAGAGCCTTATAGCCTACACTGTAAAAGTCTCAATACAAGAGCATCGAAACTCAGATTCAAACGTCTAAGCTCAAAAGTACCACAGTCAGATGGCCTACTATTAAACAAAATCGGGAGGTGACCAGTTGGGGCTTTTGCGCTATCGAAACAAAAATAGTAGTATTCGACCCACTCATTATTTTTACGCCAGCCGACGCGATCGCAAAACTGATGCCACCAGACTTCATCATCTGAATAGAGGCTGCAATACGGTTTGCCACCCCATTCTAAATAGATTTTCTTCTGCACACTAAAGCCAAATCTACCGTTGCTGTACTTTGTCCAGAGGCGATCAATCGTCTTGAGGTCAGCGCAAGGAAAGCTTAACGGTTCCAAGTACCATAAGTCACGTAAATTCAAAGGCAAATCTTCTTCACTGATTGCACCAATCCGGAGATGGGTAGCTGCTAGATCCAAATCAAAAACTTTTTCACTCATTGCTCTAGTCATGATTAGGTAAGTTGCTAAGTCTGCTCCACTCCAGTCCCCTGCTTTTAACAGATCTCGCAATCTTGTGTAATCGATTCCTATTTCAGAGCTGAGGTCGTCTTCTAGATTTTGAGGTGAGGGCGTTACGACTACTTTCGGCAAGGTAGAAGATTGAGCAGTAGGAGTTGTTAGTGGGGGCGAGCTGCAACCGCTACCATAAGCATCAAGTATCAATTGCACATCCTCATCTCGTAGCTTCAAGACCCGTTGGAGATAATGCAGATCATCCAAACTGGCAGTACTTATCTGCGGGTCGTATTCCAGCATTTCTATCAGGGCTTGCTCAACCACTTGCATCTTGGCCCAGAATGCTTCATAGGGTTGCCAAACTTCCTGGCAAATCTGTTTGTTAGAAGACATCCCGACCCTGGTGCCGGGAGGATATTTCAACCAAAAGCTCTCGTATTGTAGGAATTTACCATTTTTCGATTCGATAGAGGCTTGTAAGTTTTTTCGGTAGATTAGCTTTGCATCTCCTTTCGGTGACCGAGCTAGCAGGATTTTGTCGCCCTCGCTCGCATAGATTTCTGGTTGGATAGCGGGTGCTGAGGCCTGTACCCTCTTTGTGGCATATTCATGCAACTCATCTACAAAAATTTTGCCGTCACCGTTGCGATCGGCGGCTTTAGTACCGTTGCGATCAGCGGCTCCAGTCTCCAATCCTTCTATCAAATAGCGAGTATAAATGCCCGATTCTTCTTTTTCGTAAGAAAATTGGATTGCAGCAGAGGAAGTTAGCACTGCGCGACCTTCGCCCCCTAGCTGTGCTTTAATATCAACCGCTTCATCTGCCTGCTTCGCTTTCTTATCGTTGCAAAAAGCACTACTAAAGCAACAATCTAAAATTAGTACTTGCTGTTTAGAGAAGCTACTGTTCATGCAGTTTTGGATAAAGCTCGCAGGAACCTCTGTGCTAGTCGTAAAAACTCGTCCTTTTTGAGGTTTCTGGGTATAGAAGGTGGCAAGGTAAAGCGTACCGTTGTCATCTTTAACTACATGCCCAGAAAAGTAGAGCAAGATTAAGTCATCTGAACTGCGGTTTTGAAACAGTTTTTCGATCGCTAGTTGCATTTGCGTCGCGTCAGGGTTCAGTAGCAACTCCACGACATCAAAATCACCGACTTCAGGCTTTTGCAAAACACGCTGCATCTCTTGCATGTCCGCTTGAGTGTCAGGTGATTCTAGCCCCTCTTGATAGTCGGTAATCCCAATCAGCAGCGCGATTTTTGCCATACCTATGACGCTATTGCCATTTATAATTTCACTACTCTAACTTTGAGTTGGTCAATGCGCTCCAGCGCTCACCGTCAGGAATCTCAGCACCACGGACTAAACGAGTATCAGCCAGACCACAGCTTCAGAAATGTGCAGAAGCTGTTGCCCCATCAGCCGCAGAGTGAAAAATTTCGCTCAATGCCGTAATTTTATGGATGCGATCGCTTCTCTAGATTAGAGTTCGGAGGATTTTGAGCTATGTGACGGAGCTAGGCTAAGTTTCTGATGTCCACCTAACCCGATTAGCCAAACCACCACAACTACCCAGTGGACAAAAGCGATCGCCCATAAAGACCCTGTGATGGCATAGACTGCTGTACAAGTCAGCCCCAACAAGCCTGTCAAAGTGAGAAAAATAGGGTCTAGAAAGGTAGTTGCGCCAGCCTTATACAGAGTTTTGGCGTTTAGCGGGTGGTAGAGGATGAACAATAGCAAACTCAACGCTGCCCATCCAGCCCAGATATACCAGGCTACTCCCACCGTGGGATGTGGCAGTAGCAACACTCGAAAGCCTAATTCCTCTAATAGCGCTGGCGTGAGTAATGCTCTGAATGCCAGCAAACAATAGCTGAGCCAATTCGCAGACCAAAGGTTGACTTGTAAAAAACCAGAGGCAAAGCCTAGAGGTAAAGCGATCGCTCCATAAAGGAACAGCAGCCCTACTGTAATCAGCCAGCCTCGTAGATCAGAAGGATTCAGAGCACTCAAAACCCGATTGAGCAAAATAGAAGCGATCGGAGCTTTCGCGACTGGAACGGTCAACTGGCCTAACAAGGCAGTAGGCGCAACGGGGACGATATCTGGGTTCCAGCCGCCGACTTGATTCGTGCGGAGAAACCAGAGCTGTGCTCCATGCTGTAAAAATAGGTTAGCCAATTCATCTTGGGCTTGCCGGGGAATCATAGTCCGCCAACTGGTCAACCCTGCTAACGGGTCGCGGCTACTCGTAAAGTCTGGTTGAGAATTGGTGCCCGCTAAAACGGTTGCGTTTTGCTGCCAGTCCGATCGCAAAATTCCGAGTGGAATCAGCCGCTGTTCAAGATCCTTGGCTAAGGATACGAGCTGCTGAAACCGTAGGGTTTGCTCATCCTTAGGATGGGCGGCTAGCCAACTTTGAATTGCTGGTGTGGAGCTGACTTGCTGCTTGATGTGCAGAATTGTGGCATAGAGAGCTTGGTTAGAGTCTTGCACACAAGAGGTTGCAGGCGTTACGGTAGCGCTCCCTGTCCCATCTCCCACTCGATACCGCGCCATCATTACCTGTAACTGTTGCTGAAATTCTCGTAGCGGCGAGAGCGTGATGCCACCAAAGTCATAGTCGCGTAGCACTGGGTCAAATTTCACCAGGACATCTGAAACAGGCCGAGTTCCCAACCAGCCCCACTGTAAGTTCCCCATGTAATTAGGCCAGGTTGTGGTGCCCGAAATAATGGCATCGGGATTGTGGGCGTAAACCTGCTGATACTGGACATCAAACTGTAACTCTTGGGTTAGCGGCTCACGAACTACTTCAGCTAGCCCATAGGAAAAGTGGCCCGTGACGGTATAACCCAAGGCTGCTTCTGCTTTTCTGCCACCAATACCGCCGAAGGTATGTAAAACGATCGCGCGATCGCCTAGCTTCCACTTGAAAGGTCTTGCTTTAGCCTTCGTGACGGTTGAGCCAGGTTTAACTAAAACTTTCCGAACAGTGCCTTTCTGCGTTTCCACCTTCTGCCAGTTTTGCTGGTTGATGTAAGTGAGTCCTGCTGGATGACCTAAGACGACTCGATCGGACTGCAACTGTACCAGCGATCGCGGCTGAATCGCTTGCACCACAAAAACTCCCTCAGCACTTTTAGCTCCATAAATGTACCAGCCTGCTTTTCCCGCCGGGGAAGTTTCGATGTGGCGGGGAGTTGAGGGCGCAATGCCGCTACGTCCAGCAAGTTGTTGTGGGATGCGAATGGTTTCTAAGACACCATCAAATTTTTTAGAAACTGAATTGTAATGTTGGACGCGAAAAAACTCGCGATCGCAGGTGGGTGATTTTTGGCAGAGGCTGGGTGCTACTTGCTTAGCTGCCTGGTCATCTACGCCTAAAATTTTCACCAACCCGTACAAGCGTCCTGTGGCTAAAACAGGTTCTTGACTAATCTGGAGAATACTGGGAGAGGTGTTTGCTTGACGTACGGTGGCATCCTTGAGCGTGACGATGACATCATCATTGGGTCTAGCTCCAGCCAAAGACTGCAACGGCCCTACATCTTTATGACCATTAAGGCGATCGGGATGAATATTGCCTTGCTGTTTACTGGTCTCAGTCCTAGCCGTAAAGCTGACATTCTGCGTGACGGCTCGCACATAAGCTTGGACTTCTAGCTGGGGACTCCATTCCAACCGGACAACTTTCCCAACTAAGCTTTGCGCCTCACTGGGTGCGTGTTGCACTTCTAGCCAAACCCAATCTGAAACTGAAGCATTATTTGCTTGATCAACTTGCAACTGCTGAGTATCTGGCAGCTTTGGGTCAGACAAGCCTGGACTGGGTAAGATCAGCCGACCCACCCACTCTCCCACGGGTTGATAGAGATCGGTTGGCAGTTTTTGGCTCAGAGGATAAAACTGGGGTTGATTGAAGCTTAACTGTGAGTGAATGGCGTAGTCAGTTGCCTGGATCGCTGGCTTGGGTTTAGGCACAAGTAACAAGCAGGCGATCGCGGCCAATGCTGCCAACAAAACAGAAACACCTAAACGGTATTTCCCGCTCTGGCATAACTTTTGTTTGATGCTTCGTAGAGCCATTTTGTTGCAGCCATAATGTTGTGCTTTGGTAGTGGCTCCTGGGAAAGCACTTGGGAAAGCACTTTAGTTCAAGCATTGTTCCCATCTTCCGACCATTCACCGCTAAATTTCATCGCCCATGCTGATTGTTTAAAGAATCAGCTAAGGCGTTTTCCTGCCACAACTCACAAAATTCTGCTCAATGCCATAGCCCTACTGATGCGATCGCTTTCCTAGGTTAGAAGCGCAGGGTTTTGAGTTGCGCTAAGTTGAAACAGCACTTCAACCGAGATAACTCGTAGAATTACACGCAACTCGGCTCCATCAGCTGAGTCATAGCGCTATTCATAAGTTTTATAGAGATGTAGACAAAGCAATAGGTGAGGGATGGAACATTGAGCAAAGCAACTTTAGACCAACAAGCAGCACCCCAAGTGGCCAAGTCAGTACTCGAAAAACAGGCATGGGAAGCCCTAGAACAATCCATTATTTATTATCAAGACCGTCCTGTCGGTACAGTAGCGGCCCGCGATCCAGAATTAACAGCCCTTAACTACGACCAGTGCTTTATTCGTGACTTTGTTTCTTCCGCCCTCGTCTTCCTGATCAGAGGCAGAACCGACATTGTTCGCAACTTCCTAGAAGAAACCCTCAAGCTGCAACCTAAGAAACGCCAGTTTGACTGCTCCAAGCCAGGCCGTGGCTTGATGCCAGCTAGCTTCAAGGTTGAGTCGTCTCACGGGCACGAACGGCTCAAGGCAGATTTTGGGGAACATGCGATCGCGAGAGTTGCACCCGTTGACTCCTGCCTCTGGTGGCTAATTTTGCTCCGGGCTTACTTCAAAGCCACCCACGACGAAGAATTAGTCAACCGGGATGACTTCCAGCAAGGGATTCGGCTGATTGTCGAGCTTTGCCTGGTGGCGCGGTTCGATATGTACCCCACCCTGTTGGTTCCGGACGGCGCTTGCATGATTGACCGTCGGATGGGGCTTTATGGTCACCCGCTAGAAATTCAATCGCTGTTTTACGCCGCGTTACGTTCTGCTCAAGAGTTGTTGCTGCCCACCAAGCACAATCGCTATTTCGTCGATGCTGTCAATTCTCGCTTAGAGCCAGTCACGAAGCACATCCGCGAAAACTACTGGCTCGATACCCACCGTCTCAACGTCATCTACCGCTACAAAGTGGAAGAATACGGCGAGCAAGCCCTCAACCAGTTCAATATCTACTCTGATTCCATTCCGTTTTATCAACTTACTGAGTGGCTACCTCCAGAAGGCGGCTACTTGGCAGGTAACTTAGGGCCATCCCAAATTGACTGTCGTTTCTTTGCCGTGGGCAACCTGATGGCTGTGTTGTCTAGCCTGTCGAGTAAGGAGCAGTCTCAAGGAATTTTGCAACTGATTGAGTCTCGCTGGGAAGACCTAGTGGGTGATATGCCAATGAAACTTTGTTACCCGGCGCTGGAGGACCAAGGTTGGAAAATTCTGACTGGTTGTGACCCCAAGAATCGGCCTTGGTCTTATCACAACGGTGGCAGTTGGCCCGTTTTACTTTGGATGCTGGCAGCAGCAGCCCAGAAAGCAGGTCGGCCAGAAATTGGTAAGCAAGCCCTCAAAATTGCTGAGCGTCGCTTGGTTGAAGATGAGTGGCCCGAATACTATGACGGCAAAAACGGACGCCTAGTGGGCAAGGAAGCCAGACGATACCAAACCTGGACGATCGCGGGTTATTTACTAGCCAAAGAGCTAATTCAGAAACCCAGCAACCTCTCCCTCATTTGCTTTGAGGACTTGGGAATCATCTAAAAATGTCATAAAAAAGAGGGGCCTGAATTCAGAACCCCTCTTTTTGGCTGTTTAAAGTCTTTGACCTAGAGTTGCTTCACTTCCGAAACCAACTTGTCTACCACTTCTTTGGCACCGCCAAACATCATCATCGTTTTGTCCTTGTAGAACAAATCGTTGTCAACTCCTGCGAAGCCTGCGCTCATGCCCCGCTTGATCACGATGGTGTGTAGTGCCTTGTCTACTTCTAGAATCGGCATGCCATAGATTGGGCTGCTAGCATTGTCCCGTGCGGCTGGATTCACCACATCATTGGCCCCAATCACCAGTGCTACATCTGTGCGATCGAGGTCTGGGTTAATGTCTTCCATGTCGCAGAGCTGGGGGTAAGGCACATTCGCTTCTGCTAGCAATACGTTCATGTGACCAGGCATCCGACCTGCTACTGGATGGATGGCGTATTTCACGCTCACATTCAGTCTCTCCAGCTGGTCAGCCAATTCTCGGACCGAGTGTTGAGCTTGGGCGACTGCCATGCCGTATCCTGGCACAATTACCACCGAGCGAGCATAGCCCAGCATCATCGCGCCTTCTTCTGGGTCGATGGAGTGAACTACCTTGTCACCCTGAGCCCCTTCGGTTGCTGTTGCAGCGGCACCACTGCCAAAAGCGCTAAACAACACATTGGTGATCGATCGGTTCATCGCCTTACACATGATCTGCGTCAGGATGATTCCGGAAGCACCGACTAAGGCACCCGCGATGATCAGCATGTTGTTGCCTAGGATGAACCCTGCTGCACTCGCCGCCAAGCCAGAGTAAGAGTTCAGTAGCGAAATCACGACTGGCGTATCTGCTCCACCAATTGGGATTACGAATAGAACACCCAAGAGTAAGGAAATGCCAACTAATCCTAGAAAAATAGGAACGTTGTGAGGTTCAACTATTAGGTAGGCACTGCCAGTCAAAAAGATCAGCAAGAGAGAAAGGTTAAAAGGCTGTTGCAACTGGAAAGTAATTGGGGCACCAGGCATAATGCCTTGCAACTTGGCGAAAGCGACCAAACTGCCTGTGAGCGTCACCCCGCCAATTAGTACCCCTAAAATCGTGGTGATTGTGGCTTCCAATGGCACTGCGGCGGCGGTGCCTAGTAGCCGCCAAAACTCAGCTACCGCAACTAGAGCCGAGGCCGCACCACCCAACCCGTTGAGCAGACCCACCATCTGAGGCATTTCAGTCATGGCGACTCTTTGGGCCGCGATCGCCCCAATCACAGAGCCAGCAGCAATGCCCAACAAAATCATTTCGTAGTTGAGCACATTGCGATCAAGCAAGGTAACGACGACAGCGATTAACATCCCAACCGCCGCGATCGTGTTGCCTTGCCGAGCCGTAGCAGGTGAGCCTAAACGCTTCAGACCAATAATGAATAGAGAAGAGGCAATTAAGTAGCTTAGTTCAATACCAGTAGGACCAAAGATGCTCATGCCTTCACCTCTTTTTTCTTAAACATTTGCAGCATCCGGTCTGTAACTAGAAAGCCACCGACGACGTTGATGGTTGCGAGAACGATGGCAATCAAGCCCAAAATGACGCTGAGATTGGAGTCTCTGGGGCCAGCTACTAGCAAGGCACCAATCACAGCAATACCTGAGATGGCATTGGAGCCAGACATCAGTGGTGTGTGAAGTGTGGGTGGCACTTTATTGATCACTTCCACCCCGATAAAAGAGGCAAGGACAAAAACGACGAGTCCTGCAATTAATCCTGCTGCCATTGCTTTAGTGGCTCCTTTCCATTACTTGTTCGTTGTTTGCGGCCAAGGCATCTTTAATCCGTTGGTTGCGGATTTCTCCCGCATGGGTAATGCAAGCCGCATCAATAATGTCATCAGCAAAGTTCAGATTCAGTGCCTGATCTTTCACCAAATACTGCACCAAGGTCAAAACGTTCTTGGCGTACATTTGGCTAGCATGGATGGGCACCGAGGAAGGCAGGTTAATGGGGCCAATTACAGTCACACCATTGACCAGTACATCCTTTCCTGGCTTGGTACAGGCACAGTTGCCGCCTTGCTCCGCTGCTAAATCTACGATCACTGAGCCTGGTTTCATTTGAGCTACCATTTCTTCGGTGACAAGCAGAGGTGCTTTTCTGCCAGGAACTTGAGCCGTGGTGATCACAGCATCAGCGGTCTTGACATGCTCAGCTACCACTTCGCGCGATCGCTGTTTAGCGGCCTCAGAAATTTCCTTGGCATATCCACCTGCTGCCACGGTATCTTCTTCGATTGGCACCTCGATAAATTTCGCGCCCAAGCTTTGCACTTCTTCCTTAACCGCAGGACGAATGTCGAATGCTTCTACTACAGCACCGAGGCGGCGAGCAGTGGCGATCGCTTGCAGACCCGCCACCCCAGCCCCCATGATGAATACTTTGGCAGGTGGAATCGTTCCTGCTGCTGTCGTCAACATCGGGAAGTATTTAGGCATTGCTGCCGCAGCAATTAGCACAGCTTTATAACCCGCAACGCTGGCTTGAGACGACAAAGCATCCATACTTTGCGCTCGCGTGGTGCGTGGAATCATCTCCATACTGAAAGCAGTAATCTTGCGCTCTGCCAAACGCTGAGCCAAAGTTGGAGTGCCTAAGGGATCGAGGAAACCAATTACCACTTGGCCTTCGTGCAGCAAATCGACTTCATGCTGCCCATCTCCTCGCTCTTGAAGGGGCGACACTTTCAGCAGCACGTCAGCTTCTCCCCAGAGAGTCGCTGTATCGCTCACAATTTTGGCTCCGGCGGCTTCGTAGGTAGCATCCGAGAAACAAGCTCGTTCCCCAGCACCCGCTTCTACCAAGACTTCTATTCCCTGCTTCACTAAACGAGCCACCGTATCTGGGATTAGGGCAACCCGACGCTCACCGACTTCACTTTCTTTAGCAACTGCTATTTTCATGAACTCTCCTTCGTAATCAATATCAATGACTCGTCACTCTTTGAAGTGGCAATTAATGTCGTGAAATTTCGACTGCTACCTGGCTTCAGCCCTGAGCTGAGCCTCGATTTATTAAAAGGTAATTGTGAAACTCAAGCAGTAAAAACTCCTACCCATCAGTTCATTGCCAGCAAAGCAAAAACAAAAAGAGGGCGATCGCTTACTTTTGCTGGTAAAACACACATCAGCTACTCTTCACATCTGCTTTACTGCTGATACTAACGACAATAAAGCTCTGTCAGCTTTTTCAGCACAGCACCTAGCCTGTTTAGTAAAGGCTAGCCGGATCTATTACTAAGTGGCTGAGAAGCTTTTTTCAGGCTGAGCCTTGTCGTCATGGCAGCAAATCTTCAGGTTTCAAAACCTCAAACAGCAGACTCGTCAACTTAGTTTTGGGTTAAGAGCGACATTTCTACCATAACTAATGTCAAACTTTAACCTCCGAGTGTGATGCTGGTTTCAATAGCACTCCTGCTATTATTTTCCCTTTCAAGCCAGCGATCGCACGTTGTCGAAAGACAAGCTCTACTTCATCTTGGCTAACTCGGCCATACTGTCCTGAGCAGTGATAACGGATGCGGTTAGCTTGTAAATTTACTTGACTTAGAACAAACAATTCAAGAAATTCCCAGGTAAGCGTAGAGGTGTATTTTGCATAGTATGTTGATCCCCAAAATCAGATTGGTATCTTTAACTTGTTTTAATAGATTTCAATATTTAAAGACACAACTTTGAAGACATTACTTAGTAAAACCAGGCCCTCTAAATCCTGAAAGCAAATTAAGTGCTTCTGAGGGTCGTCCTGATTTGATTAGGTAGTGCAGTAACCTAAAACCTGAGCAACTAGATATAAAGCTGTGTTAGTGATTTTCCCCAGTGGATGCGCCTAGGCTTGGGTTAATGGCACTTTTTCCCTTGGCTCGGCGTCACTCAGCCCAGTTGGAACTTCATCAATCCTGGTAAAGTCAATATTGATGAAGTTTTGCAACTGAATCACTCAACCCTATTGTCCACGCACAAAGCTTATGTTCTCTAAGAAATTGATGGCACGAGGCGCTTTCTCAACTCTTGCGATCGCAGGTTGCTTATTGGGTTCAATTCCTGCCATTACATTGGCTCAAAGCTTACCTGGATTGACCATCTTTAGCGGTGTTAAGCCAGAATATCGGCTCAGTTACCGCTTAGACTTTGGGGGGCATACCAACGGTTGGGATCGCTATCGACTCCGAGTTCCAGCTAAGAAAATGAAATTAGCAGTAGCTCAATTCAGCATTACTTACCCCAACTACTACAAAGGTAAGTTCGATAAAGACGATATGGAGATTCGGGTCAAAGGTAAGAGTGTTCCCCTCCAAGAAGTGAATTGGAATAAAGAGAACCGAGTCATTGAGCTGATTCCCGAAGAACCCATTCCCGCCAACAGCGCTGTTGAATTAGTGTTCTCCAACGTTAAAAACCCTTCCAATCCTGGCATCTTTTACTTCAACTGTCAGATTCTGTCTCCCGGTGATGTGCCGCTGTTACGCTACTTGGGCACTTGGGAACTCAGCGTTAGCTAATCAGTGCGAAATCGATGGTACGATGGTAGACTGTGGCTTTTTTCACGCTTAATCGATTAGCACGTTTGGAGCAACTTGAACTATGACTCAGCGGACTTTGGGTGGTACCTCTCGCAAAAGAAAAAGAACTTCCGGGTTCCGGGCCCGCATGCGTACTAAGAATGGCCAGCGAGTCATCAAGGCCCGCAGACAAAAAGGCCGTCAACGTCTTGCAGTCTAGGCAGTACTTATTGCAATCAACGGAGTGGCTCGAAGACTGAAGTGTCCCTGCCCCAGTCAAATCGGCTTAAACGGCGACAAGACTTTAGTGCCGTTTATCAAGGTGGAATTCGTCGCTCAACGGCGAACATAACCTTACGAGCCTTAAACAAACAAGGTCATCTCAACCATTCCAGCCACTCTCCAGCCCTACCAACTCAGATTGGTATTTCTGTTAGTCAAAAAGTCAGTAAACGTGCTGTAGTCCGCAATCGCCTAAAGCGACAAATTCGGGCTGCTCTACGACGGTTTTTGCCCCAGCTGCCTCTGGGCTGGCAGCTAGTAGTTGTGGTGCGTCCCCCTGCCGTTCAGTGCGATTATCATCAAATTCTGCGAGAATTAGAGCAGTTGTTGGCAGATGCTGAGGTTTTAAGGTAATGGCGATTAACGAGGAAGCATACTACGAGGGCGGTCCTCACATTGGCGATCTGATCATCAACCTTTTACTGGGATTCACCATTATTTGTATCCCACTGAGCGTTGGTGCTATTGTTCGCGCCCTGTGGGTTCGTTATCGCATTACCAATCGTCGCATTTCTGTCACTGGTGGTTGGATGGGGCGCGATCGCTCCGACATCATCTACTCTGAAATTGCCAAGATCGTCACTGTACCTCGTGGATTGGGTGCTTGGGGTGATATGGTCATCACCTTAAAAGATGGCAGCCGCCTAGAGCTGCGATCAGTGCCTAACTTTAGAGAGGTTTACGACTACATCAACGACAAGCTCTCTACAAGGGCTCAGCAAGCAAGCGGTGCAGTGGGCGCTAAATCCTAACTCCCTGAATGCAGCGATAGAGAGCGACAGAGCGGCTTCCTCAGCATTCAGTAACTAAGTTTGCGATCGCCAAGACTTGCTACCTTCACCCTTTTAAGGGCTTTATTTATGTCAATGCCTCTCCAGGCTGAATTAATATCAGATAGATTAGATTAGAACATTCAGAGCACGTAGGTTGACTTAGAGCGAATGGACTTCGGTGTAGGATTTCTCTCCAACAATGTCATGCTGCCAATCCTGGACTTTTTCTACGGGATTGTGCCTAGTTACGGTCTAGCCATCGTGGCTCTGACACTAGTAATTCGCTTTGCCCTCTATCCTCTCAGCGCTGGCTCGATCCGGAGTATGCGTCGGATGCGCGTCACCCAACCCGTTATGCAGAAGCGGGTCAAGGAAATTCAAGAGCGTCACAAAGACGATCCTGCTAAGCAGCAGGAGGAAATGAGCAAAATTTACAAAGAGTTTGGCAATCCGCTGGCAGGCTGCTTTCCTGTTTTGCTGCAAATGCCGGTGCTATTTGCCCTCTTTGCAACGCTGCGTGGTTCACCGTTCTCAGATGCTAACTACAGCGTCAATCTGCAAATCCTACCTCAGGAGCAGATTACCCAGGTTCAACCTCAAGCGTTTGCAACTTCTCCCCAGAACATCTTTATCGCTGACAAGGTCCACGCACCTGTTGTTGCCCTCCTGCCAGGCGGTAACCGGTTAGCCGTTGGAGAAAAAACCAAAATTGAGTTTCAAACCGTAGATGGCAAGCCTCTAGGTACGCTATTAGAAGAGCATCCTGAAACCAAAATCCAACCTAGCTGGAAAATCACCAAAGGCGAAGATCGAGTTCGAATTGATGAGAGTGGCAACTTAGAAGCCCTCCAGCCAGGAGAAGTGAGCGTTCAGGGTGTCGTCCCAGGTTTGGCAGCAGACAAAGGATTTCTGTTCATTGATGCCTTAGGTCGAGTTGGAGCCTTTGATGACGATGGCACGATCCATTGGGACATCGTTGGCATGGTGCTCTTCTTTGGTATCAGCTTGTACATCAACCAAATCTTGTCGGGTCAAGGACCTAATTCCAATCCCCAACAGGCAACGGTCAACAAGATTACGCCAATTATCTTCTCTGGGATGTTCTTGTTCTTCCCGCTTCCAGCTGGTGTTTTGATGTACATGCTGCTAGCTAACATCTTCCAAACCTTCCAAACCTTTATTCTGTCACGGGAGCCTCTACCCGAAAACTTGCAGAAGATTGTGGATGAAGAGGCCAAAACCTCTGGTGGTAGTGGTACAGACAGAGAAGCCCTTCCTTTTGAACCAGGACGGGCTAAGAAAAAGGCCTAACTGGAGTAGTCGGCATATTTACTTTCCGGAGGACGGTCATCGCGTGCAACAAGGTCGAGAGTGGCTTCAGGAATTATTGAGCTTGGTGGATCTACCAGCAGATGTGCAAGTCGCTGAGCAGGCGGCCCATGACCCCACCTCAACACAGTCTGGTACTGAAGCAACCCTAGAAGATAGGGCTAGCTATTGGCTGACCATTGATGAAACAGGCCTGACTCCGGAACAAATTCAACAACTGACGGGGCCTAATGGGGCCGTCTTGGACGCGCTCCAATATCTTGCTAATACTATTCTCAACCTAGGCCAAGCTGAGGATCAGCAAAAAGCCTACACGATTGAGTTGGCAGGATATCGCGCCCGCCGTCAAGCTGAGCTGCAATCTTTGGCAGAGCAGGCAGCGGACCAAGTTCGCCAGACGGGTCAAGAGGTGGAGATGAAAGCGCTCTCTTCAGCCGAGCGACGGCAGATTCACACTTTCCTAAAGGTGTATCCTGACTTGGAAACCTATAGTCGAGGCCGAGAACCTGATCGGCGCTTAGTGGTGAAGCAGACGCAGACAGAACCTAGCTAACTGAGCTGTCTAATCTACCATCGCAGCTAAATTCAAAGCTATAAATTGCTAGGGTAGAGTAACATCTCAACTTTTTGACTGGCACAGAATCTGTATGGACGCCATTTACATCCCTCAGTTAACGAGGGCTCCTGAGCAGACAGAAGTTCTTGAGTTTAAAGAGTTTCTTCCCGATCTGGAAACTTTGACCCCTGTTCAGGGACAGTTAAAGGTCACTCATCGCGGCAATTATTTAGAAGTTTCAGTGCAGGCCGAAACCATTATTACTTTGGCTTGTCATCGTTGCTTGCAAAACTATAATCATCGGTTGGATGTGGATGCTTCCGAGCTTATCTGGTTGGATGAGTCGGCTGGTGATGCAGATGCAATTATTCTAGGCCGCGAAGTGGGGCTAGAAGATTTAGTAGAAAGCTTATCGCCTCAAGGCAACTTCGATGCTGCTAAATGGCTCTACGAACAGCTATGTTTGGCAATTCCTCAGCGCCAGCTATGTGACCCGGCTTGTACCGGCATTAAGTTATCTGACTCACTTTCTTCTTCAGGAACAGATAGTCGTTGGGCTTCTTTGGAGGCTTTGAGAAAACAGCTACCTTCTTGATGCCACTGTTCTGAGTTGGATAGTTTTATGAACTTTAGCAATGAGTTCGAGCTACTGCTACGAGCTCGCTACCCCTTGATCTATATTCCCACTCGCGAAGAAGAGCGGGTAGAAGCGGCGATCGCGCAGTCTGCTAAGCACCAAGGCAATCGCGCAGTTTACATCTGGGATTTTGTTGATGGCTACCAGGGCAACGCTAATGATGCAGGCTTTGGTAAGCGCAATCCTCTACAAGCCCTAGAATTTGTCGAAAAACTACCCGCAACTGCTCCTGCTATCTTCATCCTGCGTGACTTTCATCGCTTTGTAGAAGATGTTTCTGTTTCGCGTAAACTGCGGAATTTGGCTCGATTGCTCAAATCTCAGCCTAAGAATGTCGTTCTCGTTGCTTCGCAGATCACCATTCCAGATGAGCTGAGCGAGGTTATCACTGTTTTAGAGTTTCCATTGCCTGCTCCTGATGATATCCAGGTTGAGATTGAGCGTCTGCTGGTGTCAACAGGTCAATCTCTGGAAGGTCGAACGCTAGATGATTTGGTGCGCTCTTGTCAGGGTCTTTCCATCGAACGAATTCGGCGGGTGTTGGCTCGAGCGATCGCCACACATCGTGAACTGCAACCAGACGATGTGGATTTGATCCTAGAAGAGAAACGGCAGACCATCCGCCAGACGCAAATCTTAGATTTTTACCCTGCTACTGAAAGAATTTCAGACATTGGTGGTTTAGATAACCTCAAAGATTGGTTATTGAGACGGGGGGGTGCTTTTTCTGAGCGCGCCCGACAGTATGGTTTGCCGCATCCTAGAGGTATGCTACTGGCTGGAATTCAGGGAACTGGTAAGTCCTTAACCGCTAAAGCGATCGCCCACCACTGGCATTTGCCCTTACTTAGATTAGATGTAGGACGATTATTTGCTGGGTTGGTGGGTGAATCAGAATCTCGAACTCGGCAAATGATTCAGCTAGCTGAAGCGTTAGCTCCCTGTGTGCTGTGGATTGACGAAATTGACAAAGCTTTTTCAGGATTTGACAGTAAAGGAGACGCTGGGACGACTAGCCGCGTCTTCGGCACTTTCATTACCTGGCTAGCAGAAAAGTCTTCTCCTGTTTTTGTGGTCGCAACTGCCAATAATGTCCAGGCGTTGCCACCTGAAATGTTGCGTAAGGGCCGATTTGACGAAATCTTCTTCGTCGGCTTGCCCAGTCAAGAAGAACGTCGAGCTATTTTCTCGGTGCATTTGTCTCGTTTAAGATCTCACAATCTAAAGAGTTACGACTTGGAGCGCCTCGCCTATGAAACTCCTGACTTCTCAGGCGCAGAGATTGAGCAAACCATCATAGAGGCAATGCATATTGGGTTTAGCCAAAATCGGGACTTTACGACTGACGATATTCTGGAGGCGGCTAGTCAAATGGTTCCTTTGGCTCAAACAGCACGGGAGCAAATTCAATTTCTTCAGGATTGGGCAGCGGCTGGCAAAGCGCGTCTAGCTTCTCGGCATGGTGGCTTAAGTAGCCGGGTCTCTCGCTCCATACAGTCTCCTGACTAAAGCGAACTTGTATTTTAGGATTTGTCGGAATTCCTCATCCAAATCCAGATAAATTCGGGAGCAGCAATGTAGAATACAGTCTGATTTGGTTTTAGCCATGAAGTGGTCTGGCCTGATAAACCTAATAAAATTTCTGCTGGGTTTTGCGCTGGCGATCGCCCTCTTGGGACTAGGAGGAGTGGTGGCTGCTCGGTATCTTGTCACTAAACTCACCGCTCCTCCCCCCAGACCAGCGTTTGCTAATGACAAGCCGCTCACTAATAAAGCCGCTACAGTTTCTAAGCCTGCTGCTGGAAATGCTCAATCTTCTCAGGTGTCCAGCACTGCCTCAGCTCCAGTTTTGGAACCAGGGGCTTATCAAGCTCGTGTCGTGCAACCGATTGGCTTAATTTTGCGAGATGGCCCTGGCCGCGATTCCAACCAGATTGGTGGTATCGAATTTAACAGCCGAGTTGTGGTGCTAGAGGAAAGCTCTGATAAGCAATGGCAACGAGTTCGCCTGGAAAACAGCGATCGCGCGGGCTGGGTAAAAGCAGGTAACACGGAGCGCTCGAATTAAGTTATGTAGCAACTGTAAAATCCCTGTGAAAATACTGAACACCAGTAACCAAATCGCATAAGATATTGGAAAAGTTTCTCAGACCTAGAGCCTGAGAACTTTGGATTTTGCTCAGCTTTTCAGTGCATCGCGGGAAAATTATGGAAAACCTCGCTTATCTTCACCTTGTCTCAAGCTACGAAGCACCTCCAAGGGTTGAATTATTTCCCGCTGACAAAACCTTAGAACTGTTCAGCGATCTAAATTGGGCAAAACTTTCGAGTGGGTTTTTAATCCGACTGCTCACTGTGATTGCTGGTTTGGCAGCGCTCACCCTAGCTGACCACGTGTTAGCGTTGCCGCTACAACGTGAAGACGAAGGCCCCGAAGTAGAAGTGTTGCAAAGATGTCTGGTCGATCAAAACTACTTGGACACCAGCACATTTGGTTATTTTGGGTCTAAAACTGAAGCAGCAGTTGTGCAATTTCAGCAAGACAGCGGCTTAACAGCGGATGGTGTGGTTGGTTCTACAACAGCTAGAGCCCTGAATTGTGCTCAACTCAGCTCAAGTTCAGTTTCAGCCACTTCCTACTACAGCAGCGAACCGAGCAATTTTGGTTCAGAGTTCTACAATAGCGCTGTTGCTCAGGCAACTGTGTCCTTAGGCGATCGCGGTGCTACCGTTGAAGATTTGCAAAGACGTCTAAATACCTTAGGCTACTATTTTGAGCCGATAGATGGGGTCTTTGGTCCAGCTACTGAGCGAGCCGTAATTCAATTTCAGCGCGATCGTAATTTAACGGGGGATGGTGTGGTTGGTTCTGGCACTTGGGCTAGCTTGGGTAGCTCCTCTAGTTTTGATACGGCTCGTAGCCCTAACTCAGGCCTTGGGCAAGGTGGTTACCTTGGGGAGAATGCGCGTCCTGCCCAAAAGTTTAGTGTTTTAGAGTTGCAGCGACGACTCAAGGCTAGAGGCTTTTATCCTGGTGCCTTAGATGGCAGTATGGGACCTACGACCCAAAGAGCGATCGCGGCAGCCCAGCGGTTTTATGGAGTGAGCGATCGCGATGTCCGGAACGGGCGCTTCTAGCGCTTGCCCCGATGCGCAAGTTTAGTAACCTAGCTCTGCTTTTAAGCAGGCATTAGTGAACGCTGACAGGTTGGGCAGATCGCATGAATCGACAACTGGCAATCCAGCAAATGATAGCCCTCTTTTTGAGCGGTTTTTGTGCCAATTTTTAGGATCGAGTCACTCTTAAACTCAATTGTCTTATTGCAGCGTACGCAAATCAGATGGTGATGGTAATAAGGGTAAGGCTGATTGATTTCATAATGCTTGTGGCCTTCTGCCAACTCTAGCTCACGCAGAATTCCCATCCGAGCCATTAACTTCAGAGTTCGGTAGATGGTAGATAGGCTAATCCGTTCTCCATCTGTTTGTAGTTCGTTATATAGATCTTCGGCACTCAGATGATTCCCTTTGGGAAGATTCTGAAATACCTGCAAGATTGTCTCTCGTTGGGGTGTAAGACGCCAGCCTCGCTCGTTGAGTTCAGCCTTCAGTGAAGACGTTGTGTAGAGAGACATAAGTAAACTTCCCAATAAAGTCTCTTTATTGAGAATGATACACAATCAACAAGGTGATTATCAAGAGAATCGCCTTGTTGACAATAATATTTAATTAGGTACCTAGTACGAATCTACTACTATTTAGAACTTACTCAAAAACCTGAAGAGCAATTGGCAAACAAAAGTCTCTCCAAGCTTTCGCTAGCAGTTGTTAGCTAAGGGATTCCAGATAGTCTCGCACTCGGTTACGACGCTTAGGCTGACGCAGTTTTTGCAAAGCTTTCGCTTCAATCTGACGGACGCGCTCCCGCGACAAGTCTAAAGCTCGGCCAATTTCAGCCAAGGAATAGGGATGACCGTCGCCTAAACCAAAACGCATTAAGATCACGTCACGCTCACGGCTAGTCAAGTCTGTAAGCAATTGCTGAAGATCTCGACGCAGGGCTTCCCGCATCAAAATTTCTTCAGGGGATACATCTTCGGTTTCTAGCAAATCTCCTAGTTCTGTATCTTTCTCTTTGCCTACTTTGGTTTCTAGAGAAACAGAGCGGGGGACTCGCAGTAATACTTCTCTAACTTGCGGAGCCGTCATCTCAAGCTCAGTAGCAATGTCTTCAATAGTGGCCGTCCGGCCCTTTTCTTGAGAAATCTTGCGCTGAGCTTTTTTGATTTTGTTCAGTTTTTCAGTGATGTGAACTGGTAGGCGAATCGTGCGGCTCTGAGTTGCGATCGCCCGGGTAATTCCTTGGCGAATCCACCAGTAAGCATAGGTGCTAAAGCGATAACCTTTGGTTGGGTCAAACTTTTCTACCGCTCGCTCTAAGCCGAGGGTGCCTTCTTGAATCAAATCAAGCAGCTCTAGGCCTCGATTCTGGTACTTCTTCGCAACAGATACGACCAAGCGCAAGTTCGCTTTGATCATGTGTTCCTTGGCTCGCAGACCTTCTGTTTGAATCTGCTCCAATTCCGTCACTTCTAGAGCTACAACCTCTGCCCAGCGACGTTTTCCTTGGGCTAAAATTGGCTTGAGGTCTGCGACAGTAACGCCTGCTTGAGTAGCCCATCGCTCTAGAGAAGGCCGATGACCTAGCTGAGATGCTAGACAGTCATGGGCTTCAATCAAATCAACATAACGCTTAATTGGTTCATCCCCTGCGGCTGCTACTTCATTGCGTAACTCTAGCAATCGCATGTAGCGCTGTACCCGCTGCGCTTCTGAAACTTCTTCATCTCGCCCCAATAAGCGAACCCGACCAATTTCCTGGAGATACAAGCGCACTAGATCAGTGGTGCGGCGGCTCACACTTTTACGTAAACCATTAGCTGGATCGGCATACCCCATGTCTAAGTCAACGAGATCATCGGCACTTGGCTCGATGTCTTCATTGTTCAACCGAAAGCTAGTAGCGTTCAGTTGATCGTCATATTCTGCATCAGCGTAAAAAGATGTTGCTGGCATAGTGATCGTCTCAGTCGCTCCGGGTAATTATGGGGCTTGCTAGCTAGGTCTCGCTGCTATTGTTCCCGTCATGTCAGACTTCAGAACGCGGCTGAGAGTTCCAGGGTTAAGTTAGGTCAACTTTTTCTGACATAACTTGGGTCACGATCATCAGCGGCGAATTGAATAGCCAGGCTTTCTGGGTAGCATTCGAGCTTTAACGGCTCAAGGGCTAGCTTCATGCTTCAATTAGGTCTACAGTAGGCACCCATCTTGTTACTTGCACCCAACTTTAGATCTACTTTTTGGTAGATGCAGTTAACCTGTTTAGCTCGTCTATCCAAACTATAAGGAGAGAATAGGAATCCACGAGTGACTCAGGTCCGATGCTAAGTTAATCTACATCACCCTACATAGGATTTCCTGATCACTTGCTAAGTTTCACCAGATCTGCAAACAGGTCTACGCTTCAACAAGCTTTGATGTAGGTTTTGCCAACCTAATGATGTTTCTGTCAACTTAGCTTAGAACCTGAGAACGTTATTCTCAGGCTTAGTGTCTCTTAGCATTAGGGCTGCGGTTGCTTGTTGCGGAGTAATCTCACCTTCTAGCAAGCGATACACTTGATGGGAAATAGGTATAGAAATATTGTGCTGCCGAGCGACTTGGATTAGTACTTGAGTGGTATTGATTCCCTCAGCAGTTCCCTCTAATGTCGCTAGTACTTCTGAGAGCGTTCGGCCCTGAGCTAAGCCATAACCAACGCGATAGTTACGGCTTAGGACACTGTTACAAGTTGCCAGCAGGTCGCCTAAGCCAGAGAGACCATAGAAGGTTTCTGTCTTTGCACCCCAGTGGGTACCAATCCGAATAATTTCTGTCAGACCACGAGTTACAAGGGCGGCCTTGGCATTGGTGCCTAATTGCAGACCATCGCATACCCCAACTGCGATCGCAATAATATTTTTGAGCGTGCCACCCAATTCGACGCCTAGGGGATCAGGATTCGTATAAACCCGAAAGATTCCAGACGAGAAGACCGCTTGCACAACCTCAGCCGCTACCATTTGTTCACTGGCAACCACAGTGGCCGCAGGCAAACCTGCTTCGATTTCCTTGGATAAGTTGGGTCCAGACAGCACCACAACTGGATGGCCTGGAAAAGCAGCTTGCCAAATTTGGGAAGGAGTGAGTGTGGTGGTTGGATCTAGCCCCTTGGTTGCGGTGATCAAAATCGCTGGCTTTGCGATCGCTAAGGATTGCATCTGTTCAACTACGGCTCTCACGCCCTGCATGGAAATCGCAGACACAATCAGATCAGCATCTTCTACTACCTCTCTCAAGCTTTGAGCTTGATGGCGTGACCATAGGCGCACAGAGTGACCATTTTTGGCTGCTAAATTTGCCAAAGCTGAACCCCACGCGCCCGCCCCAAGTACTGCCAGCGTTACAGTTTGCACAACCCTTTGCTCAATCTAGTGGTGAGGAATTAGCAGAGGGCGCAGCAGTGCGGGGGTAGCGTTCCATTAATACCCTCACTTGCTCCGCATGGTAAGAACTGCGGGTTAAGGGGGAGGACACGACTTGCAAAAAGCCAATAGATTGGCCAAATTGTCGCCAAGCCTCAAATTGCTCTGGCGGCACAAAGTTGGTTACGCCTAAGTGTTTTTGGCTGGGCTGTAGATACTGCCCAATCGTGAGGATGTCACAGTCTACAGTTCGCAGATCCTGCATGGCTGTCCGCACTTCCGCGTCGGTTTCTCCTAAGCCCACCATGATGCCAGACTTGGTGTAAACCCAAGGGGCGAGCTCTCGCGATCGCTTGAGAAGTTCCAAACTGCGCTCGTACTGGCCTTGAGGACGCACCCGCCGATAAAGCCGAGGTACGGTTTCTGTGTTGTGGTTCAGCACCTCTGGTTGTGCTTGCAAGATGGTTGCTAGTGCCTGCCAATTGCCACACAGATCTGGAATCAAAACTTCGATGGTGGTGCTGGGAGAAGTTTCTCGAATTGCCTGAATACACCGGACAAACTGAGATGCACCGCCATCGGGTAAATCATCTCGGTTTACAGAGGTGATCACAACGTGATTCAAGCGCAATCGTTGCACTGCCTCAGCCAAGCGATCGGGTTCAGTGGGATCGAGTGGTTTGGGCTTTTTCTCAAAATCAATATCGCAGTAAGGGCAAGCTCTTGTACAAGCGGGTCCCATGATCAAAAACGTTGCTGTGCCATGATTAAAGCACTCACCAATGTTGGGGCAAGACGCTTCCTCACACACCGTATTTAGTGCTAAATCTCGGAGGATTTCTTTGACACTACCAACTCGCTCCCACTGGGGAGCTTTTACCCGTAACCACTCTGGCTTAACAACCACGCTGAGTTTTGATTGCTGAAGTTATGTATGCTTAATCTTAACAAGTAGCGGCGCATCACAATATATTTGTGCTGTGATAGGCTAAACTTGGTTAGTTGAGACTATGACGGGATGTAGCGCAGCTTGGTAGCGCACTTCGTTCGGGACGAAGGGGCCGCTGGTTCGAATCCAGTCATCCCGATTTTTAACTTGATAAAAAGGAAACTACCAAGAGGAGCCTTCTTCCTCGCGGGGACCGAGTACCATTTGCAGAATCATGGATTGTCCGCCTACCTTATGGTAGCGATCGGCCCAAGCCCGGATGACTTCATCTAGTTCTTCCAGTGCTTGATCCACTTTTTCGGTAGGAATATCGAGTTCCTCCAGCACTCGCATGACACGAGGTTGCTGATCAGCCCAGTCTTTCATCAAGCGAAAATAGCGAGCTGTGTCCTCCACCATGATGTAGGTACGCTCCTCATCATCGGCGGGGGAGTAGGAAGAACGGGTTAACGCATAAAAGGGCATGCCCCAGGGCGACTCAATGCGTGTGACAGTGCCAGAGTAAATTAAACGGCGTTTAATGTGTTCTGCCAACGCCTCACTTAAAGGCATCTGACGATCTGCGGTGAGGTCTTCTTGCGATCGCGTATGCAGAAACTCGATCAAGTCCATGAATTGAAAGGAATTGATCAGTTGAGCGTCTGGCAAATTGTCGGGTAGTTTCTGCTCAATCTGGCGCTTTTCTTCGGAGGTGAGGCTTGTCCCAGGAATGCGCGATCGTCCAGGCTGCCAAGGATATTGCTCTAACCAAACGTAGGGAAACTGAATCAGATACCGAGGTTCCTGAGACCCCAGCATTTTCAGGAGTTTGCCTTCCGTTAGTGCTTGTCTGACTTCCTCAACAATCACTTTGACCCGTTTGGGCTCAATGTGGTGCAAGTGACCTGTCATACGCAGGTTCTGTCCTTGCTCCAAATAAGTCATGTAAATAGCACACTTGGCAGCAGTTGCAGCCGCATCTAGAAAGGCCCCGTGCCGATGTCCGCTAGTACGCATGGCACTAAATGCCAAGTAAAGCATGATCTGATCCATTGCACTGGGGCTAAGACGTTTGATCAGATCTAAGTCGTTAGTCATAGCAGTAGCCATACTCCGCAGGAGCGACTAGGTGAATATACAATTTGTGTATAAAAATTTGAGCACTTATTGATAGCTCTATCTCTTTTGCAGAACAATCGATTTACTCTCTTCATCGAACACCCTTAAGCTTAAAGCATGCAGGTATTTTAAGCACTAGTGATTTTTCTTAAACAAGGATTATCGATCAGCCATTTGAAAATAGCTGAATTTCCTTTCCTGGAAACGCATTTCAAGAAATTCTCTTGGTCCACTATTGCCATCTAGGCTGACAAAATCGAGCCATTTTAGTCACCCAGGCTGAGCGGTCTGAGAAATCCTGATTTAGCATTGAGTTCCTTTGACTGCAAGAGTTATGACAGTAGGCTTACCCCTATAAATTACCTGTCTTTCTGTCACCTATCTCTTGATGCGGAAAAGCAGCTCTAGGTTGTTTGTATCCTCACCCAAAGCTGGTTATAATTTATACTCTAGTGTCGCGCTTGAACTAGTTAAATTTGAGGCTGAAACGAGCGAGCAATTTGGCCTAGGCTACGCCGTCCACTACCACGATGAGGGGCGACATCAGTGCTTCGACTTGCTTGAGCGGCTAAAGTTGCTTGAGTTTGAGCAGAAGGCGGAGAATTGTGTAAGCTATAGCTAGTAGGCTGCCAGCCAAATGCCAAAACAACTGTCAGCAATTGAACTGCAATGACAGATTGATAAATGTGCATGGGAAGTATCCATCTCAGAGCTGCTACTTTCTGATACGGAACTTCTGACCTCGGATCAGGAAAAAAATTGTGGTAGCCAGGCTTGCTTTGGCTAAATTCTGAAGAAAAAGTTGATTTTTAGCAGTTGGTTTTCGTTAACTAGTATGGCTGTAATCAAGTGCTAAAGAGCGCGCTAGGGCTGTTAGCAATTTTTCTGCTCACGCTGATCCCGCCAATGGGGAAACTTGCTCAACTAACAGCCAATTGCCCGCTGAGTTCAATCGCCCTGATATTTGTATCGGTTGTTGATGTGGATAAGATTCTAGTTGCTGGTTAACCTGAGGGCATAGGGTGATCAGGCTAATAGTGGCAGCTAAAGGGTGCTCTGATGGTGCCGTTGGGCTGAACGGAATCAAATTGTACTCTTGAGGGCGATCGCGGCGAAAAACACCGCTCAGCACCATTGAGGTGGCGCTAGTTGACTCAGAGCTAGAACTTGCTGCAATTTGTTGTTCCTTTGGGAGCTTGGTTCGACTGCATTGACCATCGGTGGGGTAAGTCTCTGGATGAGCTAGATAGTGAGCTTGCCCCCGAAGCCAGTCAGGATGATGAGGTAGCGAATTGAAGAGAGGAACGATCACAGCAGGTGCAGTAGGCTCTTCCAGTAAAACAGTTTGGAGCGATCGCACTTTGAGTTCTCTCGGTTGGCAGTTGTGTTCTACACATAAAGCGGCAGCCATGCCTGCGGCTTGACCAATATTCATCACCACAGGTTGTAAGCGAGTTGCCCCGTTAGAGATGTGAGAAACAGAAATATTTTTTTCGCAAACTAATAAGCCATCCGTTGCTAGCGGTATCAAGGAACCGTAAGGAATGGTGAAAGGAGTTCCGGTCCAGCGTCCGCCCCACCGAATAGACTTGGGCTTAAGGTTGACGCTCGGTAAAGCTTGGCCGTTGATATGCGTCGGGTAGTGGTGGTCATTTGCATAGTTGCCGATCGCGATCGCTGTGACTTGGCCTTGCTCATCTACAGGTAAAGCAGCAACTTGGCCTCCTGGGACAGGCAAAATATCTGGTTCGCAGACGGTCACCAGTCCTTGCAGGCGGCGAGATTCGCGATAGTAGGGATGCAGGGCGTAAGCTCCACCTCCCAAATTTCCAGGTAGGTCGGGAAAAATATCAGCGGCTAAACCGTAGCGATCGCCCAATTCTATCTGAATAAAATGAGCAAAACCTTGAGTATGCCAGCGAGCTTCTTGCAAAAACTCCTGTTGCGCTTGCGGCGATTGAACCAAACGATCCACACCTAGGCCGTAATCATTGCCGCACTGGGGCCAGTTGAGCATGAAGCGATCGCCAGGTAAGCGACCGTAGTTGAGAAACTGCTCTGGGCTGTAACCTTCCCAAGCACCAGCAAATTGGGCTGGATCGTAATTGGGTGGAGGGGCGAGCGCTGGGGCATGATTGCCCGCACCAAAGTCTTGTAGAATCACTACCCAAGTAGGCGACTGTACTAGGCAGAGCTGAGTTAAAGCATTGGCAGAGGGTGGAGCGCTCGGTTCCTGCCATTCAGATTGCAGTTCCCAACCCCAACGGTAAGGCACTTCTGCCAAAGCCAATAAATCGCCTAGTTCGGTGGCATCTAGGGTAATTTGGGCCTTGACTGTCACCTCTGCAAACCGCACGCCCGTAACGCGATCAGCTTGGCGTAAAACTTCTACAGGTGTTTGACCGCTAATCCACTGCAAGTTAGGCAGCGCTCGCACCCAATCGGCGAAAATCTGGGCACCAATGCGAGGGTCATAGGTAAAGAAGCTGACCCAGCCATGATCTAAGCCGCCCGGTTGCCGTTTTTGTAATTCTCGGAGAAAAGCTCCCCAAATTCCAGTTTGGAAAGCAGCCAGCTCATTGCCATCTGGGGCACAGACTCCTGCACTGGTCAGCATGCCACCCAACCAAGGCAACTCGCTGACCAAAACGGTTTTGGCTCCTCGTCGGGCCGACTGTATGGCTGCAACTGTGCCGCCTGTGCCTCCACCCACAACTAAAACATCAGCAGTTAATTCTTCTAAGGTGAGCGGCATGGAATTGACTTTGGCGGCGTGGCGCATAACGAGTCTTGGTAAAGTTTATGATCATTGGGTCTGCAAAAACCTAATTTCGGCACTTTAGCGGCAGATTAGCAGCATTAGAGGGGAGTATGAAAGCACAAGTGTTTCGTGGGGTAAAGCAGCTGAGTTACGAGGAACTGCCTGTGCCTGAATTAGGCGCAGACGAAGTGCTCGTGCAAGTCAAAGTTGTGGGGCTATGTCAATCTGACATTAAAAAAATTCTCTATCCTCTCTACGAACCCCCCAGAATTTTTGGTCATGAAACTGCTGGCACGATCGCGGCTGTCGGGGCTGAAGTCAAAAATTGGCAAGTGGGCGATCGCGTCGTCGTAATGCACCACATTCCCTGTATGCATTGCAACTATTGCCTCAATGACAATTTCTCTATGTGCGATGTTTACAAAAACGTCACGACAACAGCAGGGTTTGCTCCCAGCGGTGGCGGTTTTGCCGAATATGTCAAAGTGCCGGGGCATATTGTCCGAAACGGTGGCTTGATTCCCATTCCCAACGACATTAGTTTTGAGCAAGCCAGCTTTGTAGAGCCGACCAACTGCTGCCTCAAAGCCGTTAAAAAAGCCCAAATTGCCCCCGGTCAAACCGTACTGATCACCGGCGCAGGCCCGATTGGGCTGATGTTCATCATGCTGGTGAAGTACTTCGGTGCTAGAGCGATCGCCACAGATTTAATTCCTGCTCGGATTGAAAAAGCTCTGAGTGTGGGAGCCGATGCCGCGTTTGATGCCCGCGATCCTGAAATTGCTCAGAAGGTTCAGGAATTAACCCAAGGCATGGGTGTCGATGTGAGTCTGCTCGCGGTGCCTAGCGACAAAGCCTTCTTCCAAGCGCTAGATTGCACGCGCAAAGGCGGCAAAATTTTGT
Source organism: Trichocoleus sp. FACHB-591 (assembly GCF_014695845.1). Lineage (NCBI taxonomy): Bacteria > Bacillati > Cyanobacteriota > Cyanophyceae > Leptolyngbyales > Trichocoleusaceae > Trichocoleus > Trichocoleus sp. FACHB-591. The sequence goes on along the minus strand of NZ_JACJPA010000094.1, from coordinate 131,831 downwards.
TCTTTGCAGAGTTTCCCGATGAAGTTGAAATTCCCATTAACCCTAATATTCTTTACCGCCGGGAAATTGACTTAATGGGCAGTTACAGCTCTTCTTTCCGGGTACAAAATTTGGCTGCGGATATTGTGTTTAATCGTCGCATTGATGTCGAAGCATTGATTAGCGATCGCTATCCCCTAGAGGATCTATCCCAAGCTGTTGAGCAAGCTGTTTCACCGGGACCAGAAACCTACAAAATTTTGATATATCCGTAAACTAATCCAGTAGGAATCCGGGGGTTAAACAGGATTTTGCCTCCCGGATTTTAGGAAAACTAAGTTTTCTTTTTTCTCCGCTCAATCACTCTATGGATTAATAGGAAGTCACTAAAACCTCTGTGATTTTTCCTCGCTTACTCGCTTTAGAGTTAATCGATCGGGCAGCGGCGATCGCGTGAATATTAAAGCCTGCGTATAGCTCCCGAATAAACTCGCAATCTGAATTAGAAAGCATCACCTTCACACCTCGGCTTGCCAGCTTTGCAAATACATCTCTTAGTCTTATTTGATGCTCTTGATCAAAGGCGTAGCGACTGTAAGCAGTGAAGTTACTGGTCGAACTAAGAGGATAATAGGGCGGATCAAAATAGATGAAATCCTCACGATTAGCGCAATCTAAAACTGCCTCAAAAGGTTTGATTGAAATCGTAGCCGAGCGTAAGGCTAGCGATACTGATCGCAGTAACTCTGCATTGCAAATTCCAGGATTTTTGTAGCGTCCAATGGGTACATTAAAATTCCCTTTGGAATTTTCTCGATATAAGCCATTGAAGCAAGTTTTGTTCAAATAGATTAGGCGAGCTGCCCGCTCCAAATCAGTTGCAGGCTTTTCAGCTCTTACTTGGTAATAGTAGTCGTGGGAATGCTGTTTCTGATGCTCTTGTAGACGCAGGATCAAAGGTTCAACTTGGTTTCGAACGCAGCAATAAACATTCACTAATTCTGGATTAATATCTGTAAGAATCGCTTGCTTTGGTAAGAGGTGAAAGAAAACGGCCCCCCCTCCTAAAAAAGGTTCGTAGTAAGTGACAAACTCTTGAGGAAAGTAAGGCTGATACTGAGAAATGAGTTGACTCTTTCCGCCTGCCCATTTTAAGAAGGGACGGGGAGAGATAGATGGAGCAGTTTGAGGTGGCATCAAAACAGGCTGTGAAGCAGAAGCAGACTCAATATTATGTCAAAAAGCCTTACTTAGCGCTCCCAAGGTTGTGGCAAACCTGCCACAGGCCCTACTCAAAATCGTTATGACTATGATATATTGCGTAACAGTTCTTAAATAATCAGTCGTTGCCTGCGTAGGAGAAAGTGAGTTGCTCACTGCTTACCTATGACTCAGCAAATGTAGACCTGTAGACTCTTCAAGGAGAATCAAGTACATGACCTTGACCTACAATACCGAAGGTTGCCTCCGGGTTGGTCGCCCTGCCCCCGACTTCACTGCAACGGCTGTGGTCGATCAAGAGTTCAAGACCATCAAGCTGTCTGACTACCGAGGCAAATATGTTGTCTTGTTCTTCTATCCCCTAGACTTTACCTTCGTTTGCCCCACTGAAATTACTGCTTTCAGCGATCGCTGCGACGAATTTAAGCAAATTGGGACTGAGATTCTAGGCGTGTCTGTAGACAGTGAATTCTCTCACCTCGCTTGGACTCAAAGCGATCGCAAACAAGGTGGAGTGGGTGACCTCAACTATCCTCTTGTTTCCGACATCAAGAAAGAAATCAGCGCTGCTTACAACGTGCTCGATCCTGAAGCAGGCGTGGCACTACGCGGTCTCTTCATCATCGACAAAGATGGCGTGATCCAGCACTCCACCATTAACAACCTGTCTTTTGGTCGCAGTGTGGATGAAACTTTGCGGACCTTGCAGGCCATCCAGTACGTGCAGTCTCACCCCGATGAAGTTTGCCCTGCGGGTTGGAAGCCTGGTGATGCCACCATGAATCCTGACCCTGTGAAGTCCAAAGAATACTTCGCAGCGGTATAGTTGCTAGCGATTAGCAATTAGCGATTAGTTGTAATTTGTTGATAGGGTGGGCAATGCTCACCCTTTTTTATGATTGACCGTAGTTCCGAACCTTACTTCACAGACATCAGTTATAGCTAGCGATGCTAACCTCAACAGACTTTAGCGGCCTGCTGAATCAGCGCTTTTTCAACAACTTTTTCCCGATTCCAGCAACGAGTTCCTTGGAGTTAGGCCAGCAAACTCCTGATTTTGAGTTGCCAGATATCACTCAGGGTCAGCGGATTAAATTAGCGGCTTACCGGGGAAAGCAACCCGTAATTTTAGCTTTTACGCGCATCTTTACCGAAAAGCAGTACTGTCCTTTTTGCTTCCCTCACATCAAGGCGCTAAACGAGAACTACGAGAAGTTTACGAGTCGCGGTGCGGAAGTTTTGATGATTACCAGTACTGACGCGCGCCAAAGCCAAATTGTGGTGCGCGATTTGGGCCTAAAGATGCCACTTCTTAGTGATCCTAGCTGCCAAATATTTCGCGCTTACCGAGTTGGGCAAGCTCTAGGCGCACCCCTTCCAGCGCAGTTTGTTTTGGACACTCAAGGTAACCTGCGCTTCCGACATATGTTCTCGTTTTTGTCGCACAACGCCAATGTGGAGGAGTTGTTGGCGGCGCTCTAGAGCTGCATGCTTTGGATTTGGCTGCGAGGATTGAAGCTGCGGATGGCTCGAATTTTTTCGTAGTACTCACGCTCTTGGGGACTGAGTTCCTTGGGGGAGGCGATCGCAATCTTGACGATTTGATCACTGCGTCCGCCCTTGGGATTGGGCCAGCCTTTGCCTCGTAAGCGTAGAGATTGCCCTGCCCGCACGCCAGCAGGCACATTCATGGTGACGCTGCCATCGGGAGTAGGGATTTCAATTTGTGCCCCTAACACTGCTTCATCCGGGGCGATGGGCACCTCACAGACTAGATTGTCGCCCTCAAATTGAAAGAAGGGATGGGATTGAATGTTGACGACCAAATAGAGATCGCCGCGTTGTTGGTTATAGGGACTCGCTGGCCCTTTGCCTTTGACGCGGATGCGGCTACCGGGTTTAGCTCCGGGGGGAATGCGGACATCAATCACTTCGCTGCCTAGATTGAGGCGTTTCTGCACACCTTGGAAGGCTTCTCTCAGGGTTAGAGCGATCGCGGCTTCGCTGTCTTGAGTTGGAGCGGTAGCAGTGTCGCCAAAACCCCCAAAGCCGCCGAAGTCCCCAAAGCCTGGGCCACCCGGAGTGGTGCGATAATTATAGGTTTGTCGTCCAGCTCCAGGGCTAGGGCCAGCGCCAGGGCTGCCAAAGCGACCTAATAGCTCGTTGATAAAGTCATCAAAGCTGCCGTATTGGCTAAAGTCGAAGTTGCCAAAGTCAACATTGGGGCTACTTCCGCCACCTGGCCACCCGCCACCCGCTTGTTTCCAGTACTGGCCAAACTGATCGTACTTCTGGCGTTTCTCTGGGTCAGATAGCACTTCGTAGGCTTCGTTGACTTCCTTAAACCGGGCTTCCGCGTCTTGGTTGCCTGGATTAACGTCTGGATGGTACTTGCGGGCTAGTTTACGAAATGCTTTTTTAATGTCGTCGGCAGTGGCGGTTTTATTCACTCCCAAGACAGCGTAGTAATCTTTATAGTCGGTTGCAGCCATCCACCTACCTCCTCTAATAGTTTCAGTTTATGTCTTTATATCTATGATCGTCTGCTTTAGCCACGCCACAATCTGGATGCGGTAAGGGGCAAAGCTAAACTTCAATAGCTTATACATAGATTCAGGGCAGAGCGATGCTGACTCACGCCCTCCCCTGAACTATTACCGAATTAAGTGCGGATTTAAGCAACCAGCTTGCCCAACACCCGATTTAACCAGGCATCTAATCCGGCGCGATCGCCACTCCAATTACCCTGCTAGATTCACCTTAACGACCTTGTTGCGTTCTTCTTCAGCCTTGGGTAGGTGGAGATGCAAAATGCCGTTTTTGAACTCAGCCTGCACTTGGGTATTCTGAACCCGAGTGGGGAGGGGAATGACTCGTTGGAAGCGCCCGTAACGAAACTCGGAACGAAAGACGGCTCTCTCTTCGCTGGGGACAGTAGCTTTACGCTCTCCACTAACTGAGACCGCTTCTGCGGTTACTTGCACGTCCAGGTCTTTGGCTTCAATCCCAGGTACTTCAATTTTTAGCTGAATGGATTCTGAGGTTTCCTGCATTTCTGCGGCAGGAACAAAGGCAGTTTGGTTGACTTCGGGAGCGAGGCTATCGAATAACCGATTCATTTCCCGCTGTAGGGTGTCAACTTCACGGAAGGGTTCCCAACGAATGAGTGCCATAACTTTAACCTCTCAAAACCTCTCAATGTCTATCTAGTCCCTTGCTGTGGGTTCTTTAACTAGATTTAAGGTATCAGAGGTGGCGTTAGCGCAGAGTTCGGTTCTTGCACGAGATGCGATCGCAATTTCCGCCATTGCCTGTTTTACTGATGCCAAGACTGACGAATTAAGCTCGTGAATCCTTCCTCTAGGGCTGGAGGCGCACCTAAAAGTTGTCGGTGCATGCGCAACATTACAGCTTCTGGAACCACACGATCGCGCTGACGATTTCTGGTTAAACACACTTCCAAAGGCAAATCTAGCCAAAAGCCAATAATCTCCCTAAAGCCCAGCGATCGCGCCAACGTTAATACCCGTCGCCGTTGCCTGCGAGCCGTATTGGTAGCGTCGTAAATCGCATCAGGAATTTGGCCTTGGGAGATGTGCTTAACGGCTTGCTGTAGGTGATGTTGGACTTCGCGCCATACTTGCAACCACGGCCCCTGGACTGCTTCATCGCCAAACAATTGAGCCCGGATTGCATCAGTAGAAATTAACCGACGCTCCGGGCTAGCTGTGAGTAAATGTTGAGCCAGGGTGGTTTTGCCGCTTCCTGGCAACCCCATCAAGATAATCAGGCGAGTGATAGGTAGCGCAGGGTGCAAAGTTAGAGAGTCATCATCCCCTAACTCCACACCCCTAACTTCTTGCCTAGATGATGGTTCCATCCGGAATCACGGCATTTTTCATCACTACGATGATGCCATTGCGGATATAGAACCCTAGGTCCTCGCGCTCAGCTTCTTCTATCCGATCTTTGTTGATGATTTGTACATCGCAACCAATGTGGGCATTTTTGTCGATGATCGCCCGTCGAATGGTGGTGTTGGCTCCAATCCCCATCGGTACTGTGCGAGTTTCACAGTTGGTATTGCGCTCAGCAAAGGGTTGATAGAAGTCAGCACCCATCAGCAGGGAGTTGTCGATGACGCATCCGGATTCTACGCGCGATCGCACACCCAAGACAGAGTGTTGGATCTGGCAGTTTTTCAGAATGCACCCTTCCCCAATGATTGACTCGGTGACGTGGCAATCTAGGAGCTTGCTAGGAGGCAAGTAACGGGCACGGGTATAGATCGGTGCTTGCTCGTCGTAGAAGCTAAAGCGTGGCTGCGGTTGTTGAGTTAGCGACAAATTGGCTTCGTAGAAAGCTTCAATCGTTCCGATGTCTTCCCAGTAGTCATCGAACAAATAAGCTTGGACGTTGTGGTCTGCGGCGGAAGCTGGAATGATCTCCTTACCAAAGTCAGTGCGATCAGGCGACTGCTTCAACAGGTTCATCAAGACATCGCGCTTAAAGACATAAATGCCCATTGAGGCAATATAAGGCCGTTCTTGAGCTTGCTTAGCATCCAACCCTAGAATGCTGGTATCTACCTGCATCTGTTTCAGCGCTTCACCTTTGGGCTTCTCGCTAAAGTCTACAACTCGCCCAGAAGCATCAATCTTCATCAAGCCAAAGTCAGACGCTCGTCGCTCATCCATTGGCACGACTGAGATCGTGATGTCGGCTCCTGTATCCCGGTGGCGCTGCACAAACTGACGGTAGTCCATGCGGTACAGGTGATCTCCAGAGAGAATCAAGTACTCATCGACTTCCCACTCTTCGAACAACCACATGTACTGACGAACTGCGTCAGCCGTACCTTGGAACCAGTTGGGGTTTTCGGGGGTTTGCTGCGCCGCAAGTACCTCAACAAATCCTTCAGTAAAGCCAGCAAAGTTGTAAGCGCGGGCAATGTGGCGGTTGAGGGAGGCTGAGTTGAACTGAGTCAGAACGTAAATCTTGAATATTTCAGAATTAATGCAATTACTAACAGGAATGTCGATTAAACGGTATTTGCCTGCGAGGGGCACCGCAGGCTTCGCACGAGGCTTGGTCAATGGATAAAGGCGGGTTCCGGCTCCCCCACCGAGAATAATCGATAATACTCTTTTCACAAAAGACCTCTAAACTGCCAGTCAACTCCCAAGATAAGTGTCGGTCTGAGTGTGGCAGTTTGCAAGAGGGGATCGGAAGATAACAGAGAGTTTTGTCGATCCGCCCAAAGGCAGAGGAGGTTTAGCTTAAGGGGAGATTAAGGGGTGAGGGAGGGCGATCGCACTTATGGAGTGAGGAAGGCGATCGCCTTTCATTAACAAGCAAGGGCTATTTGGAAATAAAGTGGCACCACATATTGCCTGGGCCTTCGGGGGAGCAGGTGCGCTCAATTAAGCTGTAGGAATAAACCAAGCCTTTGCCTTTGGTTTTATCCCAATCAGTGTTCATGTCATAGCCACTATCCCAATACTCACCGTAGGGATCGTGGACGATGAAACCTTCGGAGTTATAACCCACCACAACAATGATGTGACCAAAGCGAGTGAAGTACCCATGCACAATCACGGGTTTGTCTTGAGCAATCCACTTCTTTACATCTTGAATCGAAGCAGTTTCGCGGAAGTCATCTTTATAGCCTTTTTGCTCCACTAACCACTTCAAGTCGTAGGGATCGTGTCTGGAGCGACCTTGCTCAATCAAGAAATCGTAGTACTCATCTTCGAGTTGGGCTTCTCTAGTGGGTTTAGCACCAAAGAAAGAGAGACACATGGCTACGCTGGTGACATTGCAGGAGCCGCCTGGATTGTAGCGATTATCAGTTTGGGCCAGATAAGGAAAGTCTTTAATGCGGTGTTGGCGGGGTAGTTCCCCCGGTGTCGGAGGTGAAAGCTGTTGTTGTGTAGCGACCACATCTTCTTGAGAAGTCACTAAGCGGACATGATCCGCAAAGGCGTACCAAGTATTGCGCCCTTTGAACTCAACATTCTTAAAGGAAACTTTGATGAGCTTGCCTTCAACTTTGTAGGAGTGTAGATCGAGCAATTGGCCAGCGGTGATTTCTTCTTTTTGGTCAGCGGGTAGATCGGACGCCTGAGCAGTTTGTAATTTGAAAACAGTATTTTGCAGGATTTTGAGCTTCATAACAAATCACCTAAAGATATATGGTTCCAGTCGGGGGATCAGGAACCTCTAGATTGGTCTGAGTTATATCAACAAGGCTAGGAGTCAAGTTTTCGTCATCGAATCACAATTAATCGCTGACTTTCTACCAGGGGAAAGAATTGCGAAATGGTTTGTGCCTGTACCTTGTCAGTGGAGGCTTAGAGAGCTACTTATGCAGATTTATACGCCAGACTGGGTCAAGCACGCAGTTTTCTACCAAATTTTCCCCGATCGCTTTGCCAAAAGCCACCATCCACACAAAAAATTGTTAAAAAATGCCAGTTGGGAAGCCTGGGACGAGATGCCAACGCTGCAAGGCTACAAAGGTGGCGACTTGTGGGGGGTAATAGAGAAGTTAGACTATCTCAAAGATCTGGGGATTAATGCTATCTACTTCACCCCTATTTTTCAATCTGCGAGTAATCACCGCTATCACACCCACGATTACTACCAAGTGGACCCGATGCTGGGGGGGAATGCAGCCTTTCGGGATTTGCTAGAGGCGGCTCACGAGCGCAATATTCGGGTGGTGCTGGATGGTGTGTTCAACCACGCGAGTCGAGGCTTTTTCTTCTTTCACGATGTGCTAGAAAATGGGCCGCATTCTCCTTGGGTCGATTGGTTCAAGATTCATGATTGGCCTGTGTCTCCCTATAACGGGGAGTACCCAGCAAATTACGAAGGCTGGGATAATAACCGAGCTTTGCCCGTGTTCAACCACGACAATCCAGAAGTACGGGAGTACATCATGGAGGTGGCGGAATATTGGATTAAATTTGGCATTGATGGTTGGCGTTTGGATGTGCCATTTGAGGTGAAAGCGCCCGGATTTTGGCAAGAGTTTCGCGATCGCGTTAAAGCGATCAACCCAGAAGCCTACATTGTGGGGGAAGTCTGGGAAGATTCCCGCGAGTGGCTAGATGGCACCCAGTTCGACGGTGTGATGAATTATCTATTTGCTGCTCCTACGATCGCATTTGCGGCGGGCGATCGCGTAGTAATGGAACAGGTGCAGGGCCGCTCGTATCATCCTTATCCGCCGCTGTTTGCCAAGGAATACGCTGAGAAAATTCAGGAAGTGTTAGCGCTTTATCCCTGGGAAATTCAGTTGACTCAGTTAAATTTGTTGGCCAGCCACGATACCGCTCGTTTGCTGTCGATTGCGGGGGGCGATCGCGCCAGTGTAGAGCTAGCCACGATTCTCCTGATGACGTATCCAGGTGCTCCTAGTATCTATTACGGGGATGAAGTGGGGCTGCCAGGAGCGCTCGATCCGGATTCACGACGAGCTTTCCCCATGGAAGACAAGTGGGAGCAAGATGTTCTCAGCTACCATCGCTACCTGATTGATTTGCGGAACCGCTACGCAGCTTTACGAACGGGAGCCTATCAGGTGTTGTTTGCGGAAACCACCGTCTATGTCTTTTCCAGAGTTCTGGGTGGCGAAGAGGTGATTGTCGCTGTAAATGTGGGAACCGCTTCCGGGAAGGCCCATATTAGTTGGGATGAGACAGGATTGCGATCGCGTCCTAGCGAGATTCTCTACGGCTCCGCTGAACTGGAGTGGGGTGAAGAGAATCCTTCCCAGTTGAGCTTGACCATTCCTGCTCGGACAGGCTGTATTCTGACTGCGGCTTCGTCATAAAGTAGCTTCGTGATCAAACAGATGAAATTCTGCTTCAACTGCTGGCAAGAAGATATTCAACCAACGTTGCTTGATTGGAAACCATCTCCCTATAGGGATGATATTTAAGCCAGTTTGAGAGCTAATGTTAAGCGAGGGGCAGCTGGGGTTCCGGTTGCCTTATTTTGCTATTCGCAAAAAAAGTTGCATTGGATGATCTGCACTCAATTGATGCACAAATCAAGTTAGCTTAAAGATTAAAAATTACTAGGAGTTCGGTGTGGAGTTGCATAGTTTTGAGCAACGGATGGAGACAATTCAGGAACGAATTTCCTCCTTAGCTCAATTCGCTGAGCAACTCTCTGCCGATCAAGCAGCCATTCTAAAAACATCACTGGATGAGCTTTCGAGCCTCACAAAAGCGCTGCCGACCCCTTCAAATAATGACATAAGTTCTAATAATCAAGACGCGCAGTTCCTAATTTGTCAATCAGAGGAAAAGCTTTCGAAAATATTTCAAGCGAGTCCTATCGCAATTAGCATTTCTACCATCACTGAGGGACGTTTTATTGACGTAAATAATAGCTTTGTAGACTTGGTGGGCTATAGCCGTGAAGAACTGATTAATCATACGGTTTTAGAACTGGCTATCTGGCCCAGTGCGGAAGATAGAAAAAGGCTAATCGAATTGATAAACCGTCAAGGCTTGGTCCGCAGCTTAGAAGCTAAATATGCCAAGAAGTCGGGTGAGATGCGAGATGCTTTAGTCTCTGTAGATGTTTTGGAGATAGACGGGGAAAGATGTGCTCTTGCTTTCTTGAATGACATTACCGAGCGCAAACAAGCAGAAACGCAGCTTCAGCAGCTCTACCAACAAACGCAGTATCAGGTGCAACGGGAGCGAGCCTTAAATCGTTTTACTCAAGCGGTTCGTAACTCTCTCGACATCGATTGTATCTTTGCGACCGCAGCCCAAGAAATTGGTCAGATGCTGCAAATTGATTATGTTTCGATTTTGCAGTATGTACCGCAGCGGCAAATTTGGCTGAATGTCGCTGAGTACGAGCAGCAGCTTGGTTTGGTGCCTACGGGTGTAGGAATGGAGGTTCCGGATGCGGATAACCCCTTGGCAGCTCGCCTGAAGCAATTAGAAGTGGTACGAATTGACAATACTCAGGTGCTCAATGATCCGATCAACAGCTCTCTAGCAGAAGAGTTTCCAGGTGCCTGGTTGCTGATTCCTTTGCAGTATCAAGGCAATCTCTGGGGCAGCTTGACTTTATCGCAAAGAGACTCGCCTCACACCTGGCAAGACTCGGAAGTGGATTTAGGTTGTGCGATCGCCGACCAACTCGCCCTAGCCATTCAGCAGTCGGAACTGTACCAACAGGTGCAGCAACTGAATGCCAATCTAGAGCAACAGGTGCAAGAGCGCACCCAACAACTGCAACGAGCCTTGAGTTTTGAGTCCTTGCTCAAGCGCATTACAGACAAAGTACGGGACAGCCTGGATGAAGGGCAGATTTTGCAAACTGCGGTTCAGGAACTCGGCTTAGGACTACAAGTGAAGCGCTGTGAAACCGCTCTGCATGACTTAGCGCAACAAACTTCTGCGATCGCCTATGAATTTACAGCAGTCCCACATACTTACTCAGGTCAGGTAGTGCCGATCGCCGAGTATCCCGATGTATATGAGCAGTTGCTACAAGGTCAAGGCGTGCAATTTTGCCCCATCTATTCCCGCTCCCAAACCAACGGCGAACCGGAAGCAATTTTCAGTTACCCCATCAGTGATGATCACGAGGTTTTAGGGAGCCTGCATTTGTGCAAAACTCCCCAAGCATATTTCGATGAGGCAGAGGTGCGGATTGTGCAGCAGGTTGCCAACCAATGTGCGATCGCTATGCGGCAAGCTCGGCTGTATCAAGCTGCTCAAGCCCAAGTCCAGGCTTTAGAAGCGCTGAACCAACTTAAGGATGACTTTTTAAGCACGGTTTCCCATGAGCTGCGAACCCCTGTCTCCAACATGAAGATGGCGATTCAAATGCTCAAAATTGCGCCCAGCATAGAGCGGCGACAGCGCTATCTCGAAATTTTGCAAATGGAGTGTACGCGAGAAATTGAGCTAATTAACGATCTGCTCGATCTCCAGCGCTTAGAATCACAAGCTGATGGCATCGCTTTAGAAGAAACGATTCTGCTACCCGATTGGTTACCGAGCGTGATTGAACCGTTTCGCTCCCGCATCCAAGAACGCCAACAAATCCTGCACATGGATGTGCCCGCCGATTTACCACCGCTGATTTCGGACTATGCCAACTTAGGGCGCGTCTTAGCCGAACTAATTAACAATGCTTGCAAGTACACCCCGGCAGGTCATCAGATTATTCTGAGTGTCTGGTGTGAATCTAAGTCTTTAGCGATCGCCCCAACTCCCCAGCCTGTCATTGCTTTAAGGGTTCGCAATCAAGCCAATATTCCTGCCGCTCAACTAGATCGAGTTTTTGAGAAGTTCTACCGAGTCCCTCACGCCGATCCTTGGCAACAGGGGGGTACAGGCTTAGGCCTGGCGCTAGTGCAGAAGCTAGTAGAGCAGTTACAGGGAGTTTTGCAAGTGGAGAGCGCAGATGGCTGGACGACTTTTACCGTTCACCTGCCTACTCAACCTCAAACTTCCTGAAACCATAAATTTTACGCGATCGAAACCTTTCCCCAAACCCCTCTCCGCGTCAGAGAGGAACTTTGAATATGGCTACCCTTCCCTCATAGGGAAGGGGCTGGGGGTTAGGTCGCAATCTGATGAGCACTCAGTAAGCCAGTGACCTAAACACCCACAGCATTATTGGAAAGGCTACTCCGCCATCGCCAAAGTCGGCATCAGCACCGTATCGATCACATGGATGACACCGTTATCAGCCAAGATGTCGGTTTTAAGTACATTGGCATCATTTACCTTCAAGCCTCCCTCCTGCCCTACAGCTACAATCGAGCCTTCCATTGTGGGAGCTTCATCGATCTGAGCCAAGTCATCCGAGCGGACATCGCCAGAGATTACGTGGTAAGTCAAGAGCCGCTTTAGCTTCAACGGTTCTTGCAATAACCCATCGATGGTGCCTTCCGGTAGCTTGGCAAAGGCTTCATCGGTAGGAGCCAAAACCGTTATGGGGCCAGGGTTTCTCAGTACGTCGTTTAAATTAGCCGCTTCAAGCGCACTCAGTAGTTGAGTAAACGATCCAGCCTGGGTAGCAGTTTCTAAGAGGTCAGCCATAGTTGCTTATTTAGCTTCTCGATAAAGTAGGTCTCTTGTTAAGAAATAGAAGCCAGAAACCGACTCGGCATCTTGCTACAGGCTGACTCGGCTAGGTTTAATGAGTGGATTGAATATTGCGCTGGCGCAACTGCTCCATAAAGAACTCTTCTAAAGTAGGCCGAGCTAAGCTGACCGTGATGATTTGCGCGCCCATGAGGCTGAGGCTGGCTAAGAAATCGTAAGGATCGCCCCGCAGGTTCCCTTCCCAGAAGCCGTCTTCAAACTCTAGATTGAGCATGCGCTTCTTCAGTACATCCAAGCTGCCACCTTTACCCTTGACGTAGTAAGTATCAGCCGTACCCAGCAGCTCATTCAAGGAGCCGACACAGATTAACTCGCCCTCAGCCAAGATGGCGACGCGATCGCAAATTTGCTCCACATCCGACAACACATGACTATTGAAAAAAATTGTTTTGCCTTGCTCTTTCAGCGACAGAATAATCTCTCGAATTTGGTAACGCCCCATCGGGTCTAGCCCAGACATCGGTTCATCGAGAAACACTACATCTGGGTCGTTAATCAAGGCTTGGGCCATGCCAATGCGCTGCAACATACCCTTGGAATATTGCCGTAGTGGTTTCTTGCGCGTCGTTTTTTGCGACAAACCCACGAGTTCGAGCAATTGCGGAATCCGTTGCCGTTGCACTGAGCGCGGAATTTGGAAGAGGCCCGCGACAAACTGCAAGAACTCCCAGCCCGTCAGGTAGTCGTAGTAGTAAGCGTTTTCTGGCAGGTAACCGACTCTTTGCTTCACTAAGCGATCGCCCAAGGGCCGCTCTAATAAAAAAGCCTTACCAGAAGTGGGGCGAACAATGCCCAACAAGGTTTTAAGCAGAGTGGTTTTGCCTGCGCCATTTGGCCCCAACAAGCCAAAGGTTTCTCCCTGATAGACGGTAAGGGAGCAGCCTTTTAAGGATTCCACGCGCTGATTGAACCAGAACCCGGTGCGATAGACTTTGCGGAGGTTATTGGTTTCTACTACCGTCGGGCGATCGTATACGACTAGTTCGCCTGGTGAATCTGTTGCAGCAGTCATTACAGTTCCACTGAATATCCTAGTCTTCTAGATTAGCTTGGTCTTGGCTTCTCACAGCCACAGGGTTACTGCCATTCGTTGAGTGCTGTCACCCAATGCTGCAACAAAGCCGAAACTTGGCTGCGCCGCGCCTCAAAGGTGGCCGCAATCCAAATTAAAGCCAAACCTAAAACAATCAGCAACGCCCACAGCAGCAAAGAGTAGTTGTCAATTAAGAGCCAAACTTGCCGCAAAACTTGAATCATGAAGCTGGCTGTACCGACGTAGAGAAAAGCGCGGACTTGCAAGGTTAGTCCCGCCAAAATCAGCCCAATACTAAAGCCCAGCGTTCCTAAGGCGATCGCTAAACTAGTTTCCGATTGATAGATCGCGGTTAAACAAATCAAACCCACGGCTAAACTCCGCAGCCAATGGCGTTTCTCGCGTTCAGTGGGCGATCGCAAAGCTGGGTCAACTTGCGCTACATAGAGCAGCGACCCACCCAAAACGGCGGCATACCACAATGGTTCCTCTAAGGCGCGATCGCTGAAAAAGCGTAGAATCGCCCAGTCTGCCAGCAGAATACTGAGATAACTAAGCCGTGCTTGATTGCGAGTTTTGGCCACCCACGCATAAAAAGCTGCCACAATCAGCAAACTTTGCAAATTCACCCCACCCGCATTGGCAACCGCGATCACCCCAGGCAGCAGAATGGCTGATTGCTGCCAAGGCTCCAACGCCCAACCTCCGCGTTGCCAAGGTAGAACGTACATGCCATAAGCTATAGCACTGGCGATCGCGGCTCCCCAAGCGATTAGAGTGGCATCCGATAGCCACAGACTAAGCAGATAGCCAATCGCTAGCAAACTGGTGACAATTCCGGTGTAAGTCCAAGACTCACTGTCTCGACCTTCCCGGAGGGCATAGATGGCGAGCACAGCCGTAATCCCCACCCACAGCAGTTCTCCGGTGGGGCTGAGCGAATTGAACAGCGCTAGCAGCATGAGACCGCTACTGATAATCCAGTGCAAGTGAGCGATCGCGTGAATTCGGGGCGCGTCAAGGCGGAGGTACGGCACCAACCACCGGGACAGCAGGCGATCGCCGATCGCAATTACAGCCGCCAAAGCCCCCAGCAATAAGATGCCATCGCCTGCATTGCCGCCTGTCGCTTGCATGAGCTGGTAGACCAGCAACTCGTAGGCCGCGATCGAGATACCCACGATTGAGAGGTAGGTTAATGCGAGTCGAGGTTGTTGTCGGCCTACGCCAATGCCAATGAGAGCGGCACCGAAGCTATACAAGCCTGTGGTAGCTGTGAAGGTAGTGTGAGCGCCCATCAGAGCCAAAGCCGCATAAACTACCGGAATCACATGCCAACTCATGAGATAAGGCTGCTGAGTTCGCCTCACCCACCAATCACTGGCTAGTTGCGCGACCAATCCCAAAGCCAGATTTGCGATCGCCAATCGTTCCAGCAGGGTAGGAACTAAGGAGACATCCGGCGACCATAGCAGCCGAACCACCAGTAACTCGATGCCCCAAGCCAAGCCATAAAACCCTACATTGCTCGCTTGCTGCCAAATGCGGTAGCCAATCGCCAATGTCGTCAAAGCGATCGCAACGGTGTAACCCACAGAGCGATCGCCGAACCTACCGTAAAGAGCTAAATCATAACCAGTCAAAATCAGCAGATTGATAATGCTGAGCGCGATCGCCCAACCATTACTGACTTGAGCATAGATTTTGGCTAAAGTTTGAGTTTGTCTACGGCCAATATCGTGAAGCAACCAAAGGATCAGCGTTGCGCTCGCCACCAAGTTCAGCGCGATCGGCAATGTAAGCTGAGTCGAGAAACCCTGCCAAATCACTGCGATCGCCAAACCCAAGCTGAAACCCACGGTGAGAATGGCGGCACCTACATGCTGCAAGCGGTAAGTGTTTACCAGCATCAAACTAGTCGCCACACCTAAGCCGATTAAGCGAGGAGTCGCAAAGCCCAGTGTCAAAGGTTGCACGACCACTAACGCCAGCGTACTCAACCAGCTTGCCTGTCGAGCATGAGGCCACTGTCTGCGAGTTGCCAAACCAGTCATGGCAGCGGGAGCCAGCAACCAAAAACGCCCTACTGCACTCGATTCACTCAACCAAAGGCTGCCAAACAGTGTGTAGCTGATCGCGGCTAAGAGTAAGCCGAAATACCAAGCACTGCGTTTCCAGACAGGCCAACGAGGAGCCAATGTAAAACTCCACTCCAATAGCGCTCCCGCCAGCAACACTCCCGCCCAAAGCTGAGTTGGTAAATTCGGAAACTGGAGGTCAAGCGCAGAAGCGATCGCCGCTAAACCCGTGACATGGGTCAAGTAAATCAGCCCAGAAGAAGCCTGAGACCGCTGCCGCACCACCACCGCTAAGGTCAAGGTCGAGAGAGCTAGATTGAGCGATCGCAGCAGGGGATTGGTCAGACTAAACAAAGTCAAAGCAATGCCCAAGCCTAAAGCTAAGGCTTCGCTCCAGTCAGCTATTTGCGGTTGTTGTCGTTGTCGCCAATACTGCGCTACTACTAGCGTCAACGCTAAGTAGGGAAAGAACCCAACTCCAACTAAACTCGCTGCTGTGAATGAACTGCCTACGATTTGCTCATTCCAACGTAGAAAAGCTTGCCTCCCGTCTACTGGAATTAACCACCACAGCAACCAGTAACCTTGTAGCCCTACTAGAAAAGCAGCGGTGAGCAAGGCAGCTTGAGGCAAGCGCCGTAAGCGATCGCTAAGCAGCCACAAGGCCAAGCCACTAATCGCGATCGCCTGCCACGGCGGTTGTACCGATACTGTGACTAACCATCCCAGTAGCAATAAAGCTGCGCCTGCCTGAGTCCACAAAATTCTGCCTGGTTTTTGTCTCGCCAGCCAGCACAACAGCCAGCCACAAATTCCCACCGCCAAGCCTAGTCGATGGATTGGAACTTGGGCGACCAAAACAGCTCTGGCAATTAGTAGCAAGGCTGAGGCTGCAACCGCAATGATGCTAGGAGCTAGCCATGTCTGTCCCGTCATCGAAGACGAAACGCGTTCTGAGTCAGGCGATCGCGCTTCTGAGCTTGTCTGAGCCGTGATAGCTGCTGAAGCTTGGTCTTGCTGCAACAATACAAACGCCGTACCGACCGTACCCAGATAGGTAGCGATTAGCGGAAATCCAGACCACCCCCAGCCCCAATGCAGCCAGCTCAAGGCCACAGCATCTAGCAAGAGCCAACGTGAAGTAGCTACAGGGTGGACCGAGTTGCGTCTGAATCCCAAAGGTTGCATCAGCAAGGCCGTCAGACCAAATGCTGCAACAACTGCGATCGCTCCACCTTCAGGTTGTTGCCACAACTTAAACCCATCCATCATCCAGAAGTTGACCGGAATGATCAGCAACGTCGCCGTCTGCAACATCCGAGCTGTGAGCTGTAAGTTGGGTTGTTTCGTAGCCCATAAACCTGCAACCCAAAAGGCCAAAGTATAAGCAAATAAAATGCAGTACTGCCCGGTAGGAGGAAAGTTGCGCCACTGGCTCGCAGCTAGCACTCCCGACGAAACTACCACCATAAACACGCCCAAGAATAGCAGCCAGATGACGCTAATCTCAGCCATCAATGATTGCAGGCGTTCGGCTAAGAAGTTGCTTTGTCTGATAGTCGTGCCACCAACGCTAGTGGAGCTAGCCGCACTGTCAGAGCGAACTGGAGAAGATCGAGCGCCTGTTCTAATCCGGGGTCTTCGCGACGATCGCTCAACTGGTTCAATCAGAAAGTCTGAGTCAGGTTCAGCATCCCCTACTGAGGCGTCATTAACTGGAATGGGCTCCGGTAAGGCACAGGTGAGATAGCGATCGCCGATCTGCTTAACTTGCTCTTCTGAGAGTAGTCCTAAGTCTTGCCATACCTCCAATCCTTCCAACAAGGCAGAGTTCGCCTGGACGCTGAGTTCAATCCTAATCAAGCGATCGGAGCCAGATGCCATGCTTCACTGCCCTCCCAGTCCACGTTCGAGATAGCTAGCAAGATAACAAGCTTTTTCTACCTGGCTGCTCAGTACTCGCACTTTATTAAGCATCATCCCTTCAGAGATGGGCTACTCAGAGCGATCGCCTATAAACCAACTCCAAAAACTAATGAATTGTACGTTACAAAGCCAGGTCTTTGAGGACTAATCCAACGCTCAGCAATGCGACACTAAAGCAACAGTTACTTGGGCTGAAGTGCGTCCCTCAAGCTATTTGAAAGCCTGCTTTTGTGGTCTAAAACAACAAGAATTAAGTAGATAAACTTTTGTAATTGAGAATAAATACCTAGCTGATTCAAGCAGTAACGTTGAGTTTTGTAAGCGGTATCTCTCTTGAATAAATTGCTGCGTTACTTTCTGTAGCAATTTTGGCTGAATTTAGTCTTTTAAATTGACTGAAACCCTTTAACCTCTAGGAGATTTGGATTTCTCCTCTATCTAAGGATAGAGAGCATAGAACCCTCAAATCACTTGGTTAAATCGCTCGTTCTTGATAGGTTAACGTCGATTCTTGATGATCCCTAAATTGTGTAACAAACGCTGCTTTATCTTTTAGTAAATTCTTAAATAACTTAATGATCACTCTCTCTATCTAGTGATAAGCTTTTAGGAATCAAGCGAAGATGTGAACCAAACACATCGATAGTGAATTTAAAAAAGCTTAATGCCGGGGAGAAAAACCATGTCTATTACAGACAAGTATAATGTTCAAGTTGAATCAGGAACCCGTAACCACAAGGGCTTCTTTGTTGAAGATACAGACTATAAATTAGTTGGAATCGACCAATCAGGCTGGGCGCTGATTTGCATGAATGACGCTGTGTGCCACTATGTTGATCCCGACAACCTCACGATCTTGGCAGATGGCTCGGTAGAAATTGCCGAGTAAACGCAGTTAAGCAGTAGTCTTATAGACTCATTCCTGTTAATCGGCTGTCCACAAGGGCAGCCTCTATTTTTTGGGGCTTTAATTTCGTCTTCCCTACTAGTAGATAACAAGGAACGGCTCTAAACTCTGACGATCGAAGCGTTATGACCAGCCAAAGCAACGATAAACGTGGTTCCTTGCTCAGGTTTACTCTCAACAACAATATTGCCTTGATGATTTTCCACAATAGCTTGCGCAATCGCGAGTCCTAGACCAGAACCCGTAGTGGCGGGTTTGGCAATGCTAATTTCAGCGTTTTCGTGGGTGCGGGCAGGGTCAACTCGATAGAAGCGATCGAAGATATGCGGCAGCGCCTCCAACGGAATGCCAATACCTGTATCCCGCACCTGCACTTGCAACTGCACGATATGATTGCGCTTCACTTGTTGTAGCATCACTTCAACCCGTCCATTTACGGGCGTGTACTGCACCGCATTGCCTACCAAGTTGGTAAATAGTCGGGCCAACTGATCGCGATCGCCTTGTAATGTAAAAGGTTCGGGAGGAATTTCGCCTTTACTGCCATTGCGGGGACGATGCTCTGGTGGGTTTTCTGCGGGTTCCTCTAAATCTAGAGATAAACTCACTCCTTTTTCTAAGGCGATCGCTTGTTGTTCTTCCACGACATCAATCAACAGCGCATCCAACGCCACCGTTGTCCAGCGAGGCTGCACTATCCCACTGTCTTGCCGCGCCAAAAATAGCAAATCATCGACTAAGCGTCCCAAGCGGCGAGTGAGACGCTCCACTACTTTCAACTGCTGTTGCTGCCATTGCGGATCAGGATTGGGATCGGAGAGCGCCACTTGCACATTAGTCTGAATCGTAGCGATCGGGTTTCTGAGTTCGTGGGAAGCGTCGGCGGTAAATTGTTTTAGTTGTTGGTAGGAAGCTTGCACTGGTTGCATTGCTAACCCAGAGAGCAACCAACCAATAGCCGCAACTGCCACAACCATCAGGCCAGTCCCCAAGCTCAGGTCAAAGATTAGTTGCCGAATTGGTTTCGTAACTTCAAACCAGGGATGACTGACCCGCAAATAACCCAGCACTTGCCGCCCTACTTGGACCCGTTGCGTCACTTGCCGCAGCAGATCGGGTTCCTGCACCCCATCACTAGGCTGCGATGGGAGATGTACCGTTTCACCAGTACTGTTGGGATGCAGAGCTACATTCAACGGTGCCGAAAGAGTAGACCAAAGCAGGTCTCCCTCAGGGCTAAACCACTCTAAGTCAATATGATCATCTTCGACCGTGTCGGCATTGTTGCGAAAACTCGCTTCTATATTGATCCGTAAAGGACCACCCTCTTTATGGAAGTCCACGGGTTCTAGAACTAGCGATCGCTGCACCACTTCTACAACATGGTTGAGCGTGTCATCAATCCGCTCAATTAAGGTACTGCGGACATAAAGATAGAAGCCACTTGCAAATAGCAGCAGCAGTACAGCAGTTACTGTGGTGTACCACAAAGCTAATCGCCGCCGAGTAGTTTGAAACATCGTAAGTAAGTTAATACAAGTTAATGTTAAAGAAGCAAAACCTAGACTCAGTAACGAAAACGAGCTTTGCCATTTTTGTCAACGGAACAAGAGATGGCCTGGAAGGGCTAAAGATTCTGTGCTACCGTGTCTAGTGAGCATTAAGTTTCGGCTGACGGGTTTGTTCTTAGATTGACAGGCATCTCTCCGAATCTCAATCTCTACACTTTTTCTGATTCTGGAGTTTTCCATGTCAATCTACATCGGCAACCTATCTTATGAAGTTACCCAAGAGGATGTGAGTGACATCTTCTCGGAATACGGTACCGTAAAGCGAGTTCAACTCCCTGTAGACCGCGAAACAGGCCGCATGCGTGGCTTTGGCTTCGTTGAGATGTCAACCGAAGCTGAAGAAACCGCAGCTATCGAAGCTCTGGACGGAGCAGAATGGATGGGCCGTGATCTTAAGGTCAATAAAGCTAAACCCCGTGAAGAGAGAAGCCCCGGCGGTGGTGGCGGTGGTAACCGCAGAAGTGGCGGTGGCGGCGGTGGTGGTGGCAGCAGAGATGGATTCTCTCGCCGCTACTAAACCTCAGTCTTAAAGCAAGGCTTTTAACTTTAGAGTTGTGAGCGAGTGAGGCAGAGGCCAGCCCTTGTCTCACTTTGCTGAAGATGCACTGGGGTGATTCACAACCACCTAGCAAGTAGTCAAGCTCAGGAGGCAATCGCATGACCCAGGTGACTGTTGGCGAAAACGAAGGAATTGAGTCGGCGCTGCGCCGATTTAAGCGTCAGGTCTCGAAAGCAGGAATCTTTTCGGATATTAGACGACGACGGCACTTTGAGACTCCGATCGAGAAGAAGAAGCGCAAGGCGATCGCTCGAAGACGGAAGAGACGGTTTAATTCAGCTAGTTAAACAACCGATTTTATGTATAGCGGTTGAAGTATAGGAGTGTAGTGATTCGTTGCTACACTCCTACTGCTTTAAATGCACCTCACGCTGCTAGACTGGATTCGCTTGGCCGAGTTGAGCCAAGAACTGGAGAGCCTTAACTACATAGCTGGCACAGAGATAGGGTGAGGTGTCATAGAACGATCGCCAAGCTGAGGCTTTGTATTGTGGGTATTGGTCGGCGCGATCGGGAAATTTGTCTAGCCAAGCGAGGCGCACCGCGTGACCGATCAACACATCAAGTGCGATCGCTTCTTCAATTTGTAGGTTGGGGTTGCGTTCTGCGATCGCGGCCAATTCCATTAAGGTTTCGATATTCACTTGGCGGTACTCTGGCGCTGGAATCTTGTTTAGCAAGTGCTCTACCCGCAAAGCAAAATTGGGTTCTCCAGGCGTCATCTCCGCCAAAATTAAATGACTATCCAAGCGGTTGCGGCGCTCTAGCTTGTCGCCAATCACCAAGCCTTTGCAGTGCTTCAGCATTCGCCAAACTTTGAAGTAAAAGTCCTCTGGTACACGGTTGAGGGCTCCATCCAATTGACGTTTTTGTAACCAACTGCCCGTCGGCAACTCGGCATCGGATTGCTCTGGCAGCACCACCCAGTCGATCGCCTGTTGTTGTTTGACGTGCAGCGATTCTTGCTGAAATAGGGCTTGGTTCATGCCTTCGTACCTAGCTAGCACTTGGCGAAGACGCATCTTGATCTCAAAGGGGCTGAGTCCCATCAACTGCTCATAAGCTTCGTCCTGGGTGACTTGCAACTCGCGAGATAGAGTAGTCGTAATCAGCAAAATTAGATAGCCCACTTGTAGGGTAAGCAAACCATCAAAAAGTTGTGGCTCCGATTGGATCAGCAACCCGCAGTAGATCAAAATTTCTTGAGTGAGGACGCGATCGCGAATGTCTTCACCGCAGAACTCCTTGATTTTGTCGATCACCTCGGTGTAAGACATGGGACGGGTAATCAAGGAAGCTTCGCTGTAGGACTTGCCCACCGTGATTTGCTTTTGCCGCACCAAAATATCGGTCACCGCATCCGATAAACCGATGTCTACTTTGTTGAGTAGACCTGCGGCTCGTCGTACGACTGCCCACAACTGCAACGTGCCAGCTTTGGTATAGACTTCATTGAGGAGATCAACCACTGTCACCGAGCGTTGCGGGCCTTCAAACCCCGTCTCAAACTCTAACCCTCGCAACCTTACTAAGGTTTGTAAGAGTTCAATTTGCTCGTAGATGTTTTCCGTCTCTCGCAACCTGCTCAGCAGCAAATCGATGTTGGTTTCACATTCCAAGACAAATTCCTGAGTGTAACCCAAGGGGCCGCTCTTCTCTGGATTGAGCGCCAAGTACGAGCAAACAGGCGAAGCATCTTGAACTGAAGTGCTAGAAAACTCAAAATTATGCAGAAAATCAATCCGCTCAACTCCTGCCGTCAGGATCAGTTGATTCAGTCGTCCCAATCGAACAGCAATGCCATTGCAGTAGCCATTCTGCAACTCTTGTATCAAATCCAGAAGCGCTCCGCGACCTGTTTCTAGCATTGCTTTGGTGATTAGCAATGTGAGAGTGGGTCTACCAAGTTGACACCAATGGGATTGAATATAGGCCAACTCACTTTTGATCTGAGCGACTAGAAAGTGGTAGTCCAGTGTTAGATAAAACTGTTGCGGATCGAGGCAAGAAGGCAAAAAGGCAATCGTTTCGCCACAAATGCGGAAGACGCGGCAAGTAGTGAGACTGCGGAGACGTCGTATAGGCCGACCACTCAGAGCAAGTTTATCGTTGCGACCAATCTGGGTGTACGCTGCCGATAACTCAGTGGCATGGCGAACTTGTAACGGTTCTACCTGCTTCGGAGTTTGGGTGGCAATACCATAGGCCGCGAGTTTCTCCTGAATGGCTTCATCCTCAGCCAGCATTGCAATCTGAATCAGCGGTTCGCGATGCCGCCCGACGCACAGATGCCGTCCTAGAGGATCAATATCTCCCAAGGCAATTAAACCATCGCTGACCATACAGCCGAGAAAATAGAGACTCTGTGCCCAAACCAGAGGGATGTTTTCATTGGGTAAACGCTTCTGGCTCTGGGGCTTCTGGCGCTCAGCATCAATACTTTCCTGAGGGACGTAGTACAGTTCTGGCAGCAGGTGCAGACCATCCTGCTCGACAAGCAATGTTTTCAGCTTGGCTTGGTAGTCTTCTACTTGAGTGCGATCGCCTTGGAACAAGCCATCCAGCAGCAGATAGGTGAAGAATAACGGCCACTCACATTCCACATGCTCGAATTGCTGCAACTCCCAAGGTTCGTAGTGCAAGCGGGTGGTGTCTTCCAAAACTGTCTGATGACCATCTCGCAAGAAACGCTTACAGCCGTACTTGCCTTGCAGCTTTTTAATGATGGCGTTGCGAGTGCGCTCCATCAAGGGGCGATCTTCCACAGCGAACGCAGGAAAACCAATCACACTCAACAAAGCCGCATCAATTTCTTTAGAGCCAGATTCCCGTGGCAATAGGGATTCTAGGGTAATTCGCGCCCGCGCAATCTCGTCGGGTAACACGTGAATGACTGATGCTTGGCTACCCCGCACGCCAAACAAATCTAGACCATTGATCGCCTCCAGCGCTGCCTTCGCCATGCCGATGGAACTAGCATTTAGCTCTGGATTGCCGTGGTTGGTCTTGTTGCCCCGTTCCCAAATGCCGTAGTCTGGGGTGCGGTAAGCCCGCCCAATGTAGTAGACCAAGTTTTGGATAAAGTTGACTTCGTCAATGCTGTAGACGATGGACAGTCCGGAAGCGGTCATTTGGGCCAAGATCAACAAAAATAAGGAGGTGGCATCGAGTTGTAGGTGGCCCCATTCCCCATCTCCTACGACCGTATCGCCAGTATGAGTGTCGTACTTGGCGTGGAGTGCATCTAGCGCTGATTGTGTCGCCTTAAACTTCTCGACTTTATGAGTCTGCCGCATCATGGCAAACAGCAAGCCGCGCATCAACTTCACGACGCTGTGCTCTAGTTCGTAAGTACGCCCTTGATCTTCGTCTACTTTGCGGTAAGCCAGTGCCAGCCCCCACACGGCCAGAATGCTATAGACGTTATCCCGCACCCAGGCATCGGTGTAGTCGCCGTGGGCATTAACTGCTGTACTGGCGGGTAGCAGCCCTGTAATGGGATTTTGGCGCGTCAGGATGATGGTGTTGATTTGGCGGTAGTAGTCATCTAAGCGCGCTTGCAAATCAAGGGATGCGGTTGCCATGTTTCGGTTACTTGGAGAACTGAGCCTAAAGTTGTAGAAGTCAATTTTAGTCTTTCGGCCACGCTTGAGTGATGCGATCGCGGCGTTGCCAAAGCCTGCTGAGCTACAGGCTGAGTGCCTTTATTATCCCCGGTTTAAGAGTGATTTATTGCAAAGACGCGATCGCTACCTCTGGTGCGCTCGATCCCAGTAATTTCACCATATCTTCACTGAAATATTTGAAGCCATGTCCGTATCTTTACGAGGAATCCGGTAGAACAAGAGTTAGGGTGAAAGAACAAGACGGAATCGATCATTTGGCAGAAGTAGTCTGCTCGGCTAATTGGATGCATTGAAGCTAGGAGCAGACAAATTACTCATTTCTTACTCCTATTACGAGGTGCTTTGTATGTCCCGTCGCTGTAATCAAAATAAATCTCCTTTTCTTAAAATTGTTTACTCCCAAGTAAAAGTAAACGGCAAACTAGAACTCGTTCCAATGGAAATGTATGCTGATGGCTCTCTAAAGCGCTGCGAGTTCTAAAACTATGAAATCGTGTTTTTGAATTGTTTTCTGTAATTTAAGTTTCATTCAAGCGATCGCTTCTCTTAATTCTTCTGATTTTTGACTTGCATACTCTTGAGGCTCAAGCCGTTTTCTAATTGCTTATCCTCAAGGGGTTCTGTAATTTTTGATATTAAAAAAGCTAATTAAATAACAAGGAACAGAAATCTAGCTTTTTCCCTGAAAAGCCAGTTTTTTGGGATTTTTTATTGCAACTCAAAATTATTCACCACTCAAGAGTGTTAGGCTGAATTATACTTTGGGACATCGAAAACATCAAAGCTTTTGTCCGAATATTGAAATTGAATTAATATATAAAAAACTAGCTTACCCGAATATCAGAATTGCCGGATTAGCTGAGATCAACCTATTTAACATCTTAATTCAAGATCAGAGATCATAGATGGAGTAATTAGACATAATAAACACTGAAACCACATGAACAAAAATGGCTCCTCGAGTAAAACTTCGCCTTGACGGGCAACCAATTTTTGAATCAACCCCAATGTTCTGTTTTCTCAAAAGAGATACAGAAGATGCTCTACGCTCTCTTCCACGTGTGTATCAGCGCTCTGTGGCAGCACTTCGATTTCTACAGCAGATCGGTGATCCTCATTTCGTCTCAGATGAGGATAAGGAGATCATGCAGGTTGCTTACCTACGGGCGTCGCTCATGGAATTTGTTGCTATGGAAGAGGTTCTCTTATTTGACTTGTAAGAAAGAGGGCTGGACGAGAAGCCGTTAAAAATGGAAACAACGGAAAATGCAATGCTAATTCTTCTCCGTGAACTACGCCACCTTCAATTGCATGTCGTGACTACCATATTTTCAGAAGAGGTCAGACCCGCAATATACGCAGGGCAAGAAACAACCTTGAAAATCGAAATTATTCCATTAACAGATTTACTTGGGATCAAGCAGCTAAATAATGTTATCAAACACAAACGCTATGATGCTGCCGAGTTGGATGCTGCCATTAATTGGCTTAATGAGGCTCAGTTAAATTGGGGTATTGGAGATGTTCTTCACAGGGGTATACAGGTCTACGCTGATTTGCTTATCAACCAATATCGTCTGCATTTAACTTGACAATCCGTTGAACCGTTATGGAGCGTAGTCTATTTATATGATTATCTAATTAGATCAGAATGGATTTTTTGTGGCAGACAATGCTTGAGGATTAGTTGAGCCAGGGCCATAAAACGTGCTTCTTGCCAACAACATGGTGAGGCGATCGCCTCCTCTTGGCCTACGTATAACCTGAGTCTCTAACCCGAATTTATGTATTAAGTTTTACTTGTTATGTGATTTGTCAGGATTTGTGGCAATCGCACCCGTAATGGGTAGTTGAAACGAAAACTGCGAAACCAGCAGCAATTTAGTAGCGCTCTGGGCTAGAGTGCGGTAAAATCTAGCGCCTGAGAGGGCTACTCAACAACCATTACTAGATGCGTGAGGCAGTGCAAGTGCGGTCCATGTCTGAAGCACTCAAACCATTTCCTGTACTGGGCCTTCCAGTTCACCTATCGAACGACTATGCAGGTTGGCTTGCCGCTCGGCTGCAAGAAAAACGAGGGGTGCATGTCGTCACGCTCAATGCGGAAATGACCATGCAGGCAGAAGATTCCCCTGCTTTAGCTAACATTATTCGCCAAGCTGAGTTAGTGATTCCCGATGGCGCTGGGGTAGTGTTGTACCTGCGATCGCAAGGGCGACGGATAGAACGGTGTCCAGGGATTGAACTCGCAGAAGCCCTTTTACAGCGGGCAGGACAAGCAGCCGAACCTTGGTCTGTGTTCTTTTACGGCGGTGCTCCTGGTGTTGCAGAGACTGCGGCGAACCATTGGCAACAGCAAGTTCCAGGTTTAGCGATCGCGGGAGTGCAAAATGGTTTTCTTCCCGCCGAAGCTCAGCCAGAGTTTCGACAAATGCTGCAAACCTTACAACCTCGCTTAATTTTTGTCGGATTGGGCGTGCCTCGCCAAGAATTGTGGATTGCCGAGCATCGTCACCTCTGCCCAGAAGCCGTTTGGATTGGGGTAGGTGGTAGCTTCGACATTTGGGCAGGGGAGAAAGTGCGAGCCCCTGCTTGGTTGCGAGACAACCATTTGGAGTGGGTTTATCGGCTATATAAAGAACCTTGGCGGTGGCGACGGATGCTGGCGTTACCAAAATTTGCAATTCGAGCCCTAATTTATCGCTTGACCCAGAGACATCCAGTCAGCCAACAGCTACCATAATCTCTACGTCACAATCACGCTGCTCAAAGGCACTGTTTTTCTCTATGCCCCAGGTTTTGCACGGCAAATCTCCCCAGGTTGCTGCTAATAGTTCTGGTTCCCCAGCCAGCGATGTTTATGCCCACCTCCAGGCACCGCTCAGTGACACTCAGTCCCCAGGCAACTCCACACCGCAGCCTGCTGCCACCAGACCGATCATTCAGTTGCAAAGCGTCACGAAAACTTATCCCAATGGCAGTCGTGGCTTGTTAGGCGTGAATTTAGAAGTTAAGCGGGGCAGCTTTTTATTTGTGACTGGCCCCTCTGGTTCCGGTAAAACTACGTTCTTGAAGCTGCTTTATGGTGCAGAACGTCCGAACCAAGGCGATGTAGTAGTGGATGACTACAATTTATCCAAGCTGCGGGGCGATCGCTTGTCGCTGCTGCGGCGGCGAATTGGCATTGTCTTTCAAGACTACAAGCTGATTCCTCGTCGGACAGTGGCTGAGAATGTGGCCTTTGTCCTGCAAGCTCAAGGCTATACCCGCAAGGAAATTCAGCGACGGTTGCAGCCCACGCTCCGGATGGTGGGTCTGCAAGATAAAGCCGACTGTTTCCCTGATGAATTGTCTGGGGGAGAACAGCAGCGGGTGAGCATTGCCCGTGCTGTGGTTAGTACACCACCGCTATTGCTGGCCGATGAGCCTACAGGTAACTTGGATTCAGAGAATTCTTGGCAAGTGATCAAGATCCTGAAAAAGCTCAATGGGATTGGAATTACGGTGATCGTGACCACTCACGATGAGCAACTGGTGAGAATGTCTAACCACCCCGTCGTACAAATCAAAAATGGCAGGTTAAGCTCCGTAAAATCTTAATGGGTTGACCAAACGTGTGGCATAGGCAGCCGCAACCTGCAATAGTCCCCCTATGAAGGACTTACTGCGAAACATTAGGTATTAAAATTTACCAGAAATAGATTCTGCTGTATTAGCAGAGCCAATAGCGATTAAGCGCAAGGGCACTATCGGGAATACTGATAGGAGATACTTGCTAGCAAGCGCAACCCTAATTCATGCCCACTAGCTTAAATCGCCCTCGGTACCCAGGAAAATCGTATGCCAGCCTTCCTGAATAACCTATTTTCTTCAGGACCCTTCATTCCCCACGGACATTGTTATTTATGGCAGCCAGGTTTGGTATGGCTTCACTTATTAGCTGATGCTCTAATTGCTTTAGCCTATTATTCAATTCCCATTACGTTGCTTTACTTTGTCCGCAAGCGAGATGACCTACCGTTTAGCTGGGTCTTTCTCCTGTTCGGCTCGTTTATCATTGCCTGCGGTACCACGCATCTAATGGAGATTTGGACGCTGTGGCACCCTACCTACTGGCTCTCAGGCACGCTCAAGGCTGCCACAGCAATGGTGTCGGTTTATACAGCGCTCGAACTTATTCCTTTAGTGCCTCAAGCCTTAGCATTGCCCAGTCCAGCCCAACTAAAGGCAGCAAATCAGGCTCTGCAACAGCAGATTTTAGAGCGAGAGCAAGCCGAGAAGCAGATTCAAGCGCTGAATGCCGAACTTGAGCAGCGGGTTTCGGCACGGACTGAACAACTAGAGGCAGCAAATCGGGCCAAGGATGAGTTTCTTTCTATTCTTTCTCATGAGTTGCGGACTCCGCTGAATGCCATGCTGGGGTGGGCTAGGCTACTGCGATCGCGCCAGCTCAACGAAGCTAAGGCAGAACATGCAATTGAGACGATTGAGCGTAACGCAAAGCTTCAGGCCCAACTAATTGACGATATCTTAGACATTTCGCGCATCATCCAAGGTAAGCTGCGCCTCAACGTTCGGCCTGTAGAACTTGCTGCTGTAGTAGAGGCCGCGATCGATGTCGTCCGTCCTGCTGCTGATGCCAAAGCGATTCGGATTCAAACCATTCTTGATCCGTTCGCAGGCTCAGTTTCTGGAGACTCCGATCGACTCCAGCAGGTGATGTGGAATTTGCTCTCTAACGCCGTGAAGTTTACGCCGGGGGGAGGCCAAGTTCAAGTCTGTCTAGAGCGTATTAATTCCCACGTAGAAATTACAGTTAGCGATACAGGTCAAGGAATTACTGCTGATTTTCTCCCTTATATTTTTGACCGCTTTAGTCAGTCGGATAGTTCTACTACGAGAGTGCAAAACGGGCTGGGTTTGGGTTTAGCCATTGTGCGTACCCTCGTGGAGCTGCATGGGGGCAGCGTCTATGCGGAAAGCACAGGCGACGGTCAGGGATCTACTTTTAAGGTGAGCTTGCCTTTAATGATGATTCCCGGAGAACTGAAGCATTTAGATAGGCTCCGCTCTACTGCGGGCGATGAGGTCGGGTTTCCAGGTACTTCTGTTCTAAGTGGCTTGCAGGTGCTAGTGGTGGATGATGAAGTGGATGCACGCAGATTAGTGACGGCTGTGCTAGAGCAATGCGGTGCTAGCGTTACGTCTGTCGCTTCTGCTAGTGAAGCATTAGAGGCCATTGAGCGCCTCCAGCCGCATGTCTTACTGAGTGACATTGGCATGCCTCATGAAGATGGCTATGCCCTCATTCGTAAAGTGAGGGAACTGGCGTTGGAGCAAGGGGGTACTATCCCGGCGATCGCCCTGACTGCCTATGCCAGGTTGGAAGATCGCATCCAGGCACTCTCAGCCGGGTTCCAAATGCATATTCCTAAGCCCATTGAACCCGCTGAGCTAGTAGCAGCCGTGGTCAACGTCGCTGGACGCACAGGCCAAATCAGGACTTAAGACCACTGACGATAACGAGCGATCGCTTCCTTAGCTTCGGGGGTGGCAATTTCAGCTAAAGCTCTGGCAGCACTTTGGCTAACTCGTTCCACTTCATCCCTAAAGGCTTCGATCAAGGCAGGCACAGCCACTTCCGCATGCTTGCCCATGAGTTGCAGGGCATAAGCTGTACTAGCTCGCACTGATGCCGCTTCATCCTGTAACAACGGCATGAGCAGCTCCGCGATCGCCGTGTTCTCCGACTCAATTTCTCCTAAGGCTTTCGCCGCCATTGCCTTGACCTCATCCGATTTGTCTTCCAACGCCACAATCAAGTTGGGGACAGCAGCGGTGGCGACAGGTCCAAGACCTTGAAGCGCTTCAGCCGCTGCTCGGCGGAGACCTGCATCTTCCTGCTGCAAAAAGTTGATTAATGCAGGTACGGCGGCAACAGAACCAATTTCTCCAATCGCTTCAGCCGCCCGCGCTCTCAGATCTTCATGCCCTCGCTCAAGCGCTTCTAAGAGACGCGGGACGGCTGCTTGCGCTCCAGGGCCAATGCTGCCCAGTGCTGAAGCTGCGTAAACCTCAATGTCATGCCAAAAGGCATCGATCAGGTGAGGTACGGCTGCCTCGGCTTCATCTCCAAAGCACTGAATCGCGATCGCGGCATCTTGACGAACTTCTGCTTCTGCATCGGCTAAGCCCGCGATCAAAATCGGCAGCACTTCATCCACCGGAGCTAACTCACCCAGCGTCGCCATCACCGTAGAACGAACAAACCAACTACGGTTATTTACGGCTTGAGCTAGAGCTTGAAACACCTGCTGTTTGGTCGAAGCTGGCAACTCGAAGCGCTCGACCATTGTAGAAATGCCTCTAGCGGCACTGGTTCGCACCCGATCGTCGTCATCCTCCAAATTTTGAATCAGGGCTGAAACTGTGGAACCGAGGTTGATTTTGCTGAGAGAGGCGATCGCACTGTCTCTGACTGCCGCAGAGCGATCGTTAACAGCCTTGAGTAAAGCGGGAACCGCTGCTTTGGCGGTTGCACCATGTTCACCTAACGTTTTGGCAGCGCCAGCCCGAACCTCAACGGCTGGATCGCTGAGATTCTGAATCAGCTCAGATATGGTCTCACTCATGGTCTAGGTCTCGCTGGGTCTGGGTCTCGCTGGCTGGAAAAGCAATTTGGCTTCAAGAAACGCTGCATACGAGATTAACCTACTGCAATGCCTCGCTCGACTTGACGTTCCCGAATGCGTTCTAAGCTACCGACTGGAATCGCTGCAATCAACTGACGAGTATAAGGTTGTTTCGGTTCGCGGTAGATCGCCTCCGCTGGGCCAATTTCTTCAATCTTGCCGCGATTCATCACCATGATGCGATCGCTCATAAACTTCACCACACTCAAGTCATGAGAGATAAAGATGTAGGTGAGGCCAAATTCACCTTGCAGTTCTTTGAGTAGGTTTAGGACTTGGGCTTGCACCGATACGTCTAGCGCAGAAACCGATTCATCGCAAATAATGAACTTGGGGTTTAGAGCCAACGCTCGCGCGATCGCAATCCGTTGCCGTTGTCCACCCGAAAATTCGTGAGGATAACGGTGCATTAATTGTGGATCTAAGCCGACCCGCTCTAGTAGGTAAGCGGCTCTTTCCCGGTTCTGCCGCTGATTGCCCCGACGATGGATTTTGAGTGGTTCCATTACCGCTGCCCCAACCGTCATACGCGGGTCCAGCGAACCAAAGGGATTTTGGAAAATAATCTGCATTTCTTGCCGCAGTTGCCGCAAGGCTTGACCTTCCAGGCTGTGGGCAGGTCGCCCTTCAAATAGAATTTGGCCTTGGGTAGGCTCGATCAAGCGCAACAAGGTGCGGGCCAGGGTGGTTTTGCCACAACCCGATTCTCCCACCAAGCCCAGGGTTTCCCCCGGATAAACATCAAAGGAGATACCATTCACAGCCATGACGTAGCGCTTGGTTTCTCCCCAAACTCCTCGCACAGGGAATGCGACTTGTAAGTCCCGCACCGATAACAAGGGAGATTGCTGTTGCAGCTCGGTGAGCCGATGGTCTAGGTCAAAATCACTCATCTCGGCCGCGTTCCGCACCGCTTGGAACATATCCGTTGGCTTTTCTTGGATGACAGTCTCGCCGCTAGGAGTGGTAACTACTTCCATAAAGTCGGAGACTGTGGGGAGTAATTGCAAACGGCGATCGGGTCTGGGGCGACAAGTGAGTAAGCTCTTGGTATAGGGATGCTGGGGGCTAGAAAAAATCTGCCAGACCGAGCCATACTCTACGATTTTGCCTTGATACATCACCGCCACCGTGTCGGCAATATCCGCAATCACGCCCAAGTCGTGGGTGATGAACATGATGGACATGTTGCGGCGATCGCGCAGTTCCCGCAGCAAATCTAGAATGGTGGCTTGCACCGTGACATCTAGGGCCGTGGTAGGTTCATCGGCAATCAACAAGCTGGGGTTGCAGCTAATCGCCATCGCAATCATCACTCGCTGAATCTGACCGCCAGAGAGTTCGTGAGGGTAGCGGTCTAAGATGCTTTGCTTTTGCTGATTAATATGACGATTTAGCTCAGCTTCACTCGAGGGATGTGCTAACTCACTTTGAGGCAGTTCTTCTAAGTAACGCTGCTTCAGTTCTTCGTCGCTGGGCAAAAGTTTGACTTCTTGCAAGAGGGCGATCGCTTGCCGCCGAGCTTCTGCCTCAGAAATGTTTTGGTGCAGACGGATGGCTTCGGTGAGCTGAAATCCACAGGTATAGACTGGATTTAGCGAACTCATCGGTTCCTGGAAAATCATGGAAATTTGGTTGCCCCGATAGGTGCGGCGATGGCTGGGTGGCACCTTGACCAAATCGATCGCCCCTGTATCGCTCTCTGCCCCTTGGAACCAAAGTTCGCCACCTGCCACTCTACCCGGTGAAGGCACCAACCCCATCACTGCTAGAGACGTGACCGATTTGCCTGACCCTGACTCTCCCACAATCCCTAGGGTTTGTCCGCGTTTAACCTCAAAGGAAATTCCATCTACTGCTTTAATCAACCGTTCATCGGTCTGAAACTGAACGTGCAAGTTGCGAACGTCGAGGATGGTGTCAGTCATGGAGTCGTAGGCCACAGGCTCACTGAATCTAAATGAAAATTAGCTGCATCATAACAACACTGAGGAAGGGATGGTGACAGTTGGTCTGGTTTTTTAGTAGGTCGTCAGTACAACTCGTAAGTTTTGCAGTAACTCTTCTGAGGTGTAAGGCTTGGGTAAAAAGCTCTTGACGTTGTTGCTATTGGCAAACTCAGTCATCGGGCAATGAGAAATCAGCCCGCTGACGCCAATAATCTTGACTTGAGGATTGATCTTTTGCAGCGTCCGAATCGTGGTGGGGCCATCCATCGACGGCATCATCATATCGACGAGCACCACATTAATTTCGCTTTGGTGACGTACATATATGGCGATCGCTTCTACTCCATCTTTGGCAGTTAAAACCTTATAACCGTAGTACTCCAGGGAAGTTTTGGTGACCTCACAAATCGCATCCTCGTCATCCACTACCAGCACGACTTCACCATGTCCAGCTTTGAGTTCGTCGTACTCAGTTGCGTCCGGTTTGAGGTCATAAGTTTGGGCGATCGGCAAGTACAACTTAAACTCTGTGCCTTGACCAACTCGACTCTGAACTTGGACAAACCCACCGTGACCTTTCACAATTCCCACAACGGTTGATAACCCTAGTCCTGTGCCTTGACCCACCTCTTTCGTGGTGAAAAAAGGTTCAAACACGCGATCAATGATGGCGGGAGGAATCCCAGTTCCCGTGTCAGTTACGGTAATGAGAACGTAAGGCCCCACTTTGGCATCAATATTGAGCTGGGCGTATTCTTCATCTAGCCAGATATTAGTAGCCGCAATCTTTAAGGTGCCTCCATTGGGCATGGCATCGCGGGCATTGACGCAGAGGTTGAGCAGGGCTTGATGCAGTTGAGTCGTGTCGCCAGATACCATCCAGAGGTTTGGGTCTACCTCGACTTCAACTTCAATCCATCTAGGAAAGGTTTCTTGAGTAATTTGTCTGATTTCCGTAATGAGGTGAGACATTTGCAAGGTAATGCGCTTACCTTCTACGCCCCTCGCAAACAGCAGCACTTGCTTGACCAGAGCAGCGGCTCGCTTGGTGCTAGCTTCCATTGTTTTTAGCAATTGCTGCTTTTTAGCTTCTGGCAGCTTTGTCGGCATGAGGAGCAGTTGGGCCGACGACAGAATAGGAGTAAGCAAGTTGTTGAGGTCGTGAGCAATGCCGCTGGCTAAAGTACCAATGCTTTCCATCCGCTGGGCTCGGAGGGCTTGAGACTCCAATTGTTTTTTGGCAGTGACATCTAGCAACATAGCAATCACGCCCGTCACTTCACCTTGTGCATTGCGGAGTGGGGCGGCAGAGAGGTTGAGTTCTAGGAAGGAACCATCTCGCTTTTGGCGACTTACCTCTACGCCTGTAAAAGATTCTCCTTGGAACACCCGTTGCCGAAATGTCCGAAATTCTCCTTGCTTAGCCGTAGGCACGATGGGCAAAATTTCGCCCAAAACTTCTGATTCGCTCCAGTCAAAAATTTCTTGGGCGGCTGGGTTCCACACTTGCACTCGTCCTTCCGGATCAAGCACGACGATCGCCAAAGGAGATGCTTGGATCAGTGCTTGGAGCATCTGACTGGTTTCACGCAACGTTTCTTCGTGGCGCTTGCGATCGCTAATATCTACAATGAACCCTGCCATCTGGATTGCCTGACCATCGCTGTCAGCAAAGAAATAACCCTTGCTCTCGACTGTGATGTAAGTACCGTCTTGGCGAGCAACCCGAAATTCTTGGTGAAAGGGCTGTTTCGTAACAATGACGCGATCGATTTCTGCGTGAAAGCGGCTACGGTCTTCAGGATGGATGAGAGTGACCCAGCGATCGAGCCCACCTGCCATTTCCTCTGGCGAGTAGCCCAAGATAGCAGTTAAGTTGCCGCCGTAAGTGACTTCGTGGGTCTGCGAATTCCAGTCAAAGAGAATTTGCCCACTGGCTTGAATGATCGCTTCGTAACGATTTTTCCACTCGGCCAACTCAGCGGTATGATGACGCAAATCTGCTTCGATCCGTTTGCGCTCAACCACTTCCTGCTCTAACTGTAGATTCTGGGCTTGCAACTGCTTCGTTAAGTTCCGCAAGTTGAGATGCAACTTCACCCGTGCCAACACTTCTTCGTGTTGTAGTGGCTTGGTGATGTAATCGACCGCTCCTAAATTTAGACCTTTGACTTTATCGATGGTCTCGGTCAGGGCCGTCATAAAGATGACCGGAATGTCTTGGGTGGCGTAGTTCAACTTCAACCGACGGCAAGTTTCAAAACCGTCAATTTCTGGCATCAGTACATCGAGCAAGATTAAATCGGGAGAGGCATACTCAGCGGTTTGCAAAGCACTTTCGCCATCCTCAGCGATTAAGACTTGAAACCCAGTATCGGCCAGAAAATCGAATAAAACTCCCAAATTAGCGGGGATGTCATCCACGATCAAGATCACGCCCGACGCGGTAGTATCAACGTTCATGGATGCCTCTTGTTCATACTCTTGGATGAACGCTTGAATGGGTTAGGCTTGGCCTGCTCGGACCAATGGAGCTGAGAGGAAAGAAGAACCAATGGAATAATTGCACCAGTGCTAAATTTTGATGGAGACTGACAAAATATGGGATTTGCACCATAACAACACTGTGCCCAAGGCAACAGACCGCCACCCAAAGAGTAGCAATTCTATATCTACCTCTATAGGATGACAAACCCCTCAATAAAGCGTCTCTTGTGCAACCTTTATTTACGAGTCTCAGTACCTTCTAGTATCAGTTTAACGATTCAGCTATAGGAGCGATCGCCGCTATCGTCAGGCTGGTTGGAGTCAAGCTGCTGTCACTAGGCTGTTGTTGCCGATCTTGATGTAAGGAATCTTTAACTGTGAAGTCTGAGAGCGACTCACGCAATCAAAAAGTAGAGTTACGGCGACTTTTGTTGCAACAGCGACAAGCGATCAAAACTCAGGATTGGCGAGCCAAGAGCGATCGCCTATGTCTCCAAATACAAGCAGCTTCTCTATTTGCTAAAGCCCAAACTATCTTGGCTTACTTCAGTTTTCGCCAAGAACCAGATTTGATGCCTTTAATCAATCAGGCTAGCGATCGCGTTTGGGGCTTTCCGCGCTGTGTCGGTAAGTCTCTGTTCTGGCATGCTTGGTCCGCTACCAGCAATTTGCCTTTGCAGTCGGGAGCTTATGGAATTAAAGAGCCTCATCCCGACTGCCCCGCTCTAGAACCTGAGCAAGTTGATTTGATTTTGGTCCCTGCGGTGGCTTGCGATCGCCAAGGGTATCGGCTTGGTTATGGCGGTGGTTTTTACGATCGCCTGCTGAGTGACCCAGCCTGGGCTGCCAAACCTACGATTGGCATTGTGTTCGAGTTTGCTCGCTTACCAAACTTACCCGTTGATGCTTGGGACCAGCCTCTATCAGCGGTTTGCACAGAAGCTGGCCTGTTTGAGGTGCCAGGGATACCAGGAGTCTAACCCCTGATATCTTCTGGCTTGTTAGTTGGCATTGCTTAAACTGCGATGCAACTGCTCGCGGGCTTCAGCAAGGGCTTCAGGTAGTTTGCTGGCATCTCGCCCGCCTGCCTGCGCTAGGTTAGGTCGGCCACCACCACCACCGCCACAGAGTTTGGCGATCGCGCCAATAAATTTACCTGCCTGCAAACCAGACTTGACTACGGCAGGGCTAAACGCGGCTACCAAACTGATTTTGTCTAGTTCAGGCACCGAAGCTAGCACGACTGCACCCTCACCAAGTTTCTGCGCTAAGCGCTCTGCCGCAGTCTTCAGCGATTCCGGATCTACACCTTCTAGTTGCGCCACCAAGAGCTTGAAGGTACCTACAGATTCAGCTTGGCCCAGCAATTGATCTGATTTGGCGAGCGCCAGTTCAGCCTTAGCAGTTTCCAGTTGCTTCTGGGTGTTTTTCAGTTCATTCTGCAAACTGGTGACACGATCGGTGAGTTCTTCTGGCTTGGCTTTGAAGCGATCGCTCAGATCCCGCACCACGCGATCGCGGACATTCAAATAGTCCAATACGGAAGGGCCAGCTACCGCCTCAATCCGCCGCACGCCTGAGGCAACCCCCGTTTCCGAAATGATTTTGAACACGCCAATTTCTGCGGTGTTGCTGACGTGGGTACCGCCACACAATTCCATCGAGACGCCAGGAAAATCCAGCACCCGCACTTGATCGCCGTACTTCTCGCCAAACATCGCGATCGCCCCTTTGGCTTTGGCTTCAGCGATGGGTACCACCTCAATTTGAGCTGTATGAGCCTCAGCCACCCAGAGGTTGACTTGCTCCTCGACTTGTTGCACTTCCTCTGAAGTCAGAGGGCGAGGGCAGTTGAAGTCAAAGCGCAAGCGGTCGAAGGCCACCAGGGAACCTGCTTGAGAAATCGAGTCATCCACCAATTTCCTCAACGCAGCTTGCAATAAATGGGTGGCGGAGTGGTTGGCTTGGGCGCGTCGCCGACAAGCTTGGTCAATTTGCGCCGTGACCGTACCGCCTACTTGCAGCGTGCCTCGTTCAATCCGCCCGAAGTGGACAAAGAAATCTGATTCTTTCTTCACATCATGGACGCGCACGAGCACTGCATCCCCCGAAAGATAGCCGCGATCGCCTACCTGACCCCCAGATTCCGCGTAGAAAGGCGTTTTGTCTAAAATGATCTGGACTTCGGTTCCTGCTTCTGCGGCTTCGGCAGATTTGCCATCGACTAGCAATACGGCAACTTGAGCCGTGGCCGAGCGTTCCACATAGCCGAGAAACTCGGTAGCGTGAACATGCTCAGCCAGAGTGTCCAGAGAGCCTTGAACAGTCAGGTCAATGGTTTGGTGAGCTTCACGAGAGCGATCGCGTTGCTTCTCCATCTCCGCCTCAAACCCTTCTAGATCGACAGTGAGGTTTTTCTCCTCAGCAATCTCTTGGGTGAGTTCGACTGGGAAACCATAGGTGTCGTAGAGCTTGAAGGCATCAGGGCCAGAAACTTGAGTTTTCTCCCGCTCCAAAATTTCTGCCAGCAACTTTTCGCCGCGATCGAGGGTTTTGAGGAATTGAGCTTCTTCTCGCTGTAACTCTGCCTTGATGCTGTTTTCCTTCAGCCGCACATTCGGATAGGCGGCCTCTGCCAAGGCGATCGCAGCTTCTGCGACTCGTGTGGTAAATTCACCTTCAATGCCAATCAGTCGGCCATGTCGCACTACCCGCCGAATCAAGCGCCGCAGCACATAGCCTCGGCCGATATTAGAGGCCGTAATGCCATCCGTGCTCATGTGGACAACTGACCGGACGTGATCCCCGATTACCTTCAGCGAGACTTTGGTAGACTCGTCAGCCTGAGCGTAGTCAATCCCCGCGATTTCTGCGGCGGCTTGAATAATGGGGAAAATTAAATCGGTTTCGTAGTTGTTCGGGACTTGCTGAAGGATTTGAGCCATTCGTTCTAGGCCCAACCCGGTATCAATGTTCTGGTTTTGCAGTGGGGTCAGTTTGCCTTCGGCATCCCGGTTGTACTGCATGAACACCAAGTTGTAGAACTCAATGAACCGGGTGTCGTCCTCAAGGTCAATATGAGCGTCGCCTTTTTCTGGGTGGAAGTCGTAGTAAATCTCGGAGCAAGGTCCGCAAGGTCCGGTGGGGCCAGAAACCCAGAAGTTGTCCTTCTCACCCATACGCTGAATCCGATGCGCCGGAATGCCGATTTTGTCCCGCCACAGCGCAAACGCTTCATCGTCTTCCTCAAACACACTCACGACTAAGCGCTCTGGAGGCAGTCCGAATACCTCAGTCGCCAGTTCCCAGGCCCAAGCGATCGCTTGCTCTTTGAAATAATCGCCAAAGCTAAAGTTGCCCAACATTTCAAAGAAAGTGTGGTGGCGGGCGGTCCGACCCACGTTCTCAATATCATTAGTGCGGATACACTTTTGAGATGTTGTCGCTCTGGGGAATTCCGGCGATCGCTGTCCTAGAAAAATTGGCTTAAAGGGCAACATACCCGCGATCGTCAGCAGCACCGTCGGATCTTCGGGAACCAACGAGGCACTCGGTAGTATCTGATGGCCTCTGGCTGCATAAAAATCAAGAAACTTTTGCCGAATTTGAGTGCCGCTGAGGGGGGTAAACATGGAACCTTTTTAAAGCGAATTCAGACTGAACAATGACCTCTCATCTATGATGCCGCATGATTCGCCAACTCTAGGCTTTGGTAGCATCAAGATTCTCAAGAGGAATGTTGTGAGCATGAAACCCAACTACACCTGATCATTTGTCTTCCCCGGGAAATATACGGCTTCAGCTTAGGCTGAAGCCCTAACCTATCAAGGGGATCAGTAATTCAACTGCTGGTTGCGGATGGTCGTTAATGGTAGGTGTAGATAGTTTCAGCCTGAGTATACTCAATAACACTTAGAGGTGGGATGCCACTCCTAAGGCGGATTTGCGAGATCTAGGCGTTAACAGCAGTAGCAAAGTCTTGGATTTGCTAAGGTTACGGCCTTGATTTTTTCACTAGGCTTCTAAAACGCCAATGACTGCTTCGATCCTGATAGTTGGAGAAAATTATTTTCTAGCCGCCCTGCTAGATCGGGTTGGCGATTTGGCAGACTGCACCATCGAAACAGCAACGAGCGCCAACGAGGCAATTCCGCTGATTCAGGCTCAGCAGCCCGATTTGCTAATCTTACAGGCTAGTTCCGACAGCCTCTATTTATGCCAGCAAATTAAGGAACAGTCTCGGCTGGCCTGGATTTATTGTCTGTTGCTCGCAGATGATGCCCCAAGGCTGAGTGAGGCCGTTTCCCAAATTTCTAGTCAAGCGGTGGAGTGTTCGGCAGAGGCCTTAGAACGAGGAGCCGATGCTTACTTAGTGATGAATTTGAGTGTTCAGCATGGCAGCCTGGTTGTCGCAGAATTGTCGGCGAGACAAAATCATCTCCTCCAAGCTCAAGTCCAAGCGGGATTGCGAGTGGTACGAAATCATCGAGAGCTGATGCGGGCCAATGATTTACTGTCAGCGATCGCCCTTTCCGACCCCCTGACTGAACTCAATAACCGCCGAGCGTTGGAGTGGGAGTTGCCACGCCAAATCCAGAACGCCCGAACTCGCACGTTGCCTTTGAGCTTGGTGATGTTGGACGTGGATTATTTCAAAGCGATCAATGACACCTACGGACATTTGGTGGGCGATCGCATGCTCAAGCTGCTTTCGGCTCGCCTGCGGCATAATCTCCGCTTCTATGACACCCCTTTTCGTTACGGCGGCGAAGAATTCGTCATTATTTTGAGCAACACCGATGGTCATGAAGCCCCTATCGTGGGGCAACGCATTTGCCGTCTGATTAGTGAGCAAACTTTTAGAATTGACCCAACCTTAGAAATCCACGCCACGATTAGCGCTGGTATTGCTTCCTTAGAAGCAGAAGATGACTCTAAAGGCATTAGTTTGCTGCGACGGGCCGATCAAAATTTGTTGCGAGCAAAATCTGAGGGTAGAAACCGAGCGATCAGCAGTGCTCCAGATTGCTCTCGATCGCTGGCTTCAGATTCAGCTCCTTCGGTTTAACGTAGTTATCACCCACTTCTGCATCACCCAGCTCAGCGCCATCTTAAGTGAGTAACTTAAACTTTGGG
This sequence comes from Trichocoleus sp. FACHB-591, assembly GCF_014695845.1. NCBI lineage: Bacteria > Bacillati > Cyanobacteriota > Cyanophyceae > Leptolyngbyales > Trichocoleusaceae > Trichocoleus > Trichocoleus sp. FACHB-591. The sequence continues at coordinate 91,514 of NZ_JACJPA010000094.1, read as the reverse complement.
AGCTTGAGCCTTAAGAATTTCTGTAGATACACCGCGAAATTCAGTAAGTGAGCCAAAAGAGTAGCTGAATCTGATAATCTCAAGGGATTTCGGCTTGTTTTCGGCTCGATCAAACAGCTCAAAGGCGCTAATTCAAGGCGGTGTGGGCCTGATTTCGGGCGGAGGAGTTCCTGATCAAATTAGACTTAATTTATAAAAAATACTGGGAATACTGACAGAGACGCTGACTCAGTTGTAAGGATAGCGATCGCTCAATGGCCAAGAGGTTAGAGGTTAAACGCTCATGGGGCAACTGAATAACACTCCATCAGAACCGCTCCGCGACCCATTAGCAAGCGCGGAAGCAGGAGAGCCACAGACGGAGCAGACGCTCAAGGCCGTGTCGCAGGACCTGAAGCGCCTGCATCAAGACTTAATTGTGCAGTTTGCTCAAGATATCGCCCGCCTTCAGGCCGAGAAATCTCACTTAATCGAAGATATTGATCAACTGCGCGACCAACACCAGCAGTTGAAAGCTGACAGTCACGAGGTGTTAGGTCAGCGGCAATTTGTTCAGCAGCAGACTTGGGCTAAGCAACTAGCGCAGGCGATCGCGGACCATTGGCAAATCTTTTTGAGGCAGCGACTCAACCAGTCAACTGCTCCAGTTCGTCAGCCTTGGGGACAGGCAACCAACGCTAACCCGTTGAGCCAAGGCAGCCTTGCAACCAATGATGAGATTTCCCAACTGCTGCTGCCTTTAGAGAAAGCCTTTAGCACCACCTTCAAAACTTTGCAGCAGGAGCTAGACAGCCACCAAAGCTGGCTATCACAACAGTTGAACCGGGTGGACAGCCCAGAACAGCAAGGAGAAATCATTTTATCTGCGCTAGTTCAGCGCCTACGGGAGCAACTCCAGGCAGGAGAAAACAGCTCTGCTCAACTATTATCAGGCGATCGCTTCATGCCGTCTTTAGATGCCACTTCAGAAGGGCGATCGCTGACTCAATCTTCGCAAGCCATTAATCTGCCCTTCGAGCCTAGATCGAGTTCCAAGTCAGAACCTCCCTTAACTGCACCGCTACCCAGTGCTCAGGGTGCTCAGGAGCCTCCCACCGTTTCCCCTCAGGTGAAGCCCCAAGCCAAGCGCCCCTCTCAAGTGCAGGTGGGTTTAATTCTAGTGTTGCTCTCATCTGTGGCGTTATCGTTCCATAACGTCGTGGTCAAAGTCCTGTTTAGGTCTCACGAGGTCCTTGGTTTAGGTCAGATCGGTGGCGTAATTATGCCAGGGCTGGGCAACTCGTTACTAATCTTGTGGATGCGGATGTTGATTGTTGTGCCTTTACTGGCTCTACTGGCACCCGTGCTGTATCCCCCCATGTGGCGTGACATTAAACGGTTTTTGCTAGCACCCGATCGGCGGCCTTTGAGGAATGTTGTGGGGAGTGGGGGGTTTTTGTTTCTGTCGCAAGTGCTGATCTACACGGCTCTGGCTCAAATTGCGGCTGGCACTGCGATCACCATTTTCTTTATCTATCCCACCATTACCGTGTTGCTCGCCTGGAAAATCTTTGGCGATCGCCCCACTGTATTTCGCTTAGTGGTCATGGCAGTGATTTGCTCTGGCGGTGTTTTAGCCTTACCCCAAGTTACAGGCCCCGCAACCGGTAATCTCTGGCTAGGAAGCGTTGCCGCTGCCGCCTCTGGATTTGCCTTTGCTGGCTATGTGATTTTGACTGGGTTGTGTACCCGTATGCTAAATCCGGTCCCTGTCAGCCTGATTCAATTCGTCACAATTTTTGTTCTCTCCAGCGTCGTTTTGATGTTCCCGGCTCAAGCTCTGACTGTCAAGATTCAGCCAGCTATGTGGCCTGGTTTCATGCTGGGCTGTTTAGTTTTAGGCGCCGCTACTCTGCTGGGCTACCTCTTTACTAACATTGGTATTCGCTTAATTGGTGCCGCTCCTGCCTCGATTATTAGTGCCACAGGGCCCGCATTCACCGCGATCCTCGCTTGGTTGATTATTCAAGACCAACTGGAAAGCCGCCAGTGGTTTGGCGTGCTGTTAGTCACCCTAGGAGTAGCAGGTTTGAATTTAGAACGGTTGCGAGGACAGCTGAAACCGAAGTCGAGCTAGTAGAATGCTTGGCATATAGCCTGGATCTTCGGAGTTCATGTTGCATCAAGCATTCCTACCGCTAGCCCTCACGAGTGGACTGGCGCTTTATTTAGCCTGGAACCTAGGAGCCAACGATGTAGCCAATTCAATGGGTACTTCCGTGGGTTCAAAAGCTGTCACGCTGCGGCAAGCGCTGGTGATTGCAGGCATTTTGGAGTTTACAGGCGCGGTTTTGTTTGGGCGTAAGGTTGCTGGAACTCTAGCAACAGGGGTAGTAAACCCAGAATTATTTGCGACGCAGCCCCAAGTTTTAGTCGCAGGGATGGTGGCAGTTTTACTCAGTTGCGGTCTGTGGTTGCAAATCGCTACGAGCTTAAGTTTGCCTGTGTCTTCCTCCCATGCGGTGGTTGGAGCTTTAGCAGGCTTTGGTTGGGTTGCGGTTGGGTCGCAAGCAGTAGACTGGCAAGCCATTGGTTTAATTTCTTTGACTTGGGTGATTACACCGCTGATTAGTGGAGCGATCGCCGCCTCGTTCTATGGTTTGGTGAAGCGTTGGATTCTCGATCAACCCAATGCGATGCAGAGCTTATATGAATGGATTCCTTGGTTGAGTGCGGCTTTGTTCAGTGTGTTTGGGGTGATTGTGTTGCCATCCCTGAGCCAACCCATTCAGCAGTTTTTCTCGATTCAGTTGGGGGTGACGCTACCCCAGCACGATATTCCATTGCTGCTAGGCGCGATCGCCACGATGGGATTAACCTGGGTGAGTTGGCAACAACTCGCTGAGCGTGGGCAGCAGGATGATGTGAGCAATCCGGTAGAGCGGCAACTTGGGCAATTTCAAGTGTTGAGTGCTTGCTTTGTCGCTTTTGCTCACGGCTCTAATGATGTGGGAAATGCCGTCGCTCCTTTAGCTGCGATCGCTTATATCCAGCAAACGGGTACAGTCCCGACTGAAGATTTTGGCGTTCCTATTTGGATTTTGATTCTAGGTGGCGCAGGCATTGTGGGAGGGTTGGCCGTTTGGGGCAAAAAAGTAATTGCCACGATTGGTGAGGGCATCACAGCTTTGCAGCCGAGTGGAGGATTTTGTGCTGAACTCGCCACTGCGGCAACCGTTCTGTTGGCATCTCGTGCTGGTTTGCCTGTCTCTACCTCTCATGCCCTGGTTGGGGGAGTGGTCGGCGTTGGTTTAGTGAAAAGCTGGCGAGCTGTGAAATTCGCCACCTTACGGGAGATTGGTCTTGCCTGGTTAGTCACCATTCCCATTGCAGCGGTGCTGTCAGCCCTAATCTTTGCTGGCATTCGCCTGCTGTGGTTATAAAAGCGATCGCTTCAGTGCAACCGATCCGGCTGACCAAAACATGGGATTGTCCGCAATCAAAACGCTGCTCCTGCTGCCCAGGCTACAGTTGACTAATAACCTATCTGCGTACTTGCTCACCTAACCACTGAAGATAGGCTGGGGAACCTGCCACGATCGGCAAGGCAATAATTTCTGGCACGTCGTAGGAATGCACTTCCTGAACCTTAGCGACCAAAGCTGCAAATTGCGCTAAATCTGTTTTGATGAAAAGTTGCCATTCTTGGTCTTTGTGGACTTGCCCCTGCCAGGTGTAAATCGAGTGGATAGGGGTGAAACTGACACAGGCCGCTAGCTTCGCTGTAATCAAAGCTTCTGCGATCGCCTCTGCTTCGACTTGGGAGGTGGCTGTCACTAAAACAACTCCATAGCCATCGGTCGCCTCTAGTTCCATACTTGACCTCCCACTCAACTTCTGATTTAACTTTCGATTTGACTTCAGGCAGACGTAGCCCGCTGCGTTTCTACTTTAGACTGAGCGGACATCAATGAACTGAGCGCTACTTCAGGCGCTTTTTGGTCATGGTTAGAAAGATTTTGCTGTGGTGGATTTGGGCGGGGTTTGTCGTTTATACCATCCGCTTGGCCCCGCTCGATCAGCCTGATACTTGGGCGATCGCCCGCAAGTTGTTCACGCTCCAGTGGGCAGACTTGAATACTTATCTGGTGGTGATCTTCTGGCTCATGGGAGTGTGGCCCATGATCTACGCTTGTCTGATGTTTGCTGATGGTCGGATGCAATCGATCCCGGCGTGGCCTTACTTTCTCGGATCCAATGGGACAGGGGTGCTGTGTTTGCTGCCCTATTTAGGATTGCGGCAGCCGAATCAAGAGTTTCCTGGGCCTAAAGATGCCTGGCTGCGAACGTTAGATTCTCGCTTTATGGGAATTGGTTTAACGGTTTGCGCGATCGCTTTGATTGCCTATGCGCTGCTAGTAGGAGATTGGGGAAACTTTGTACAGGAATGGCAAACGAGGTCTTTTGTACACTTGATCGCCATTGATTTTTGCCTGATGTGCCTGATCTTTCCGCTCTCGATCTTGTTGAACGATGACATGGCGCGTCGGGGTCTGCATAACCCACAACTTTTTTGGCTAGCCGCTCTGGTACCTCTGTTTGGGCCTTTGCTCTACCTCTGTCTGCGGCCTCCCCTGCCAGAATTAGACCTGACATCATCGCCTCTCGCACCACCAACCGCAGACGTTACTTACGACTCAACTCACGGCTGATTCTTGGCCCCCAATCCAGAGGCGCACAAGCGATAAGCTCAGAATGATCAAAAACAGAACTAGCCCAATTGTGCAGGCGTAGCTCATCTCTAAGTCTTGAAAGGCTTGCTCGTAGAGGTAATACACAATTGTTTTAGAGCTATTGCGGGGTCCTCCTTGAGTCATGATGTAAATTTCTTCAAAGACTTTAGTTGCTGAGATTGAAGAAATCACTGCCACGAGAAATAAGTAGGGCTGCATCAAGGGAACCGTGATATCCCAATGTTTTTTGATGCCATCGGAGCCATCGATCGCGGCGGCTTCATACAAGTCTGCCGGAATCGATTGCAGACCCGCCAGATAAATCACCATGTAGTAGCCCAGCCCTTTCCAAATCGTCACTGCCATGACGCTAAACAGGGCAAATCGAGGACTGGTTAACCAAGGAATGCCTTCTGCCATCCCCAACGCCTTGAGAAATTGATTCAGCAGGCCATTGTCGGCGTATAGCCAACGCCAAGCAATCCCAGCCACGACCATCGAGATGACGACAGGTGTATAGAAAGCCACCCGAAACCAACGAATGCCGCGCAGCTTTTGGTTAACTAAAATCGCTAAACCGAGAGGTGCTATGACTAAAATTGGCACCACGCATACTAAGTAAAGCACTGTATTGCGGAGCGTTTGCCAAAACACCGGATCGGCCCAGAGACGCTCTAGGTTGCTGAATCCAGCCCATTGAGGAGTTTGGGTGAGGTCGTACTCGAAGCGGGTGAAACTGAGGTAAAACGCCTGTAGCGCAGGCCAAAAAACTGTTAGAGCCAAGACAATCAGCGCTGGCAACAGAAATAAGTAAGGAGTGAGCTGTTGTCTGAGAAAAACGCCATCTTTAGAAATTAATTTCTGCATTGCGGCTCAGAGGATGCGGCGAGAGAAATGGGAAGAACAGGAATGGTGCTCTGACTTTCATTATCGGTTCTGCCTGTCACTGCCAATCAAGGTTGAGCCCGAAAACTGTTGGTAATGTTGGTGCGAATTCTTTGTAGCTCTGCTTGGCTGACATCCCGACTGCTGACCAAGACTAAGACGCGATCGCCCAACTCGGAGCAAATCATAAATACCGAAATATTTAACTTGGAATTGACATCGCCGTAAGTTAGGGTGCCGTCTGAGGCAACGCGCACAAAGCGCTGAGCTAGCAAAAATTGTCGGGTTCTACTCAAACAGGCAGTTTGGGTAGTCACTCTTGAGGGCAACCATTCCGACCAAGCTCCTCCTAGCCCACCTGCGGTTCCGGGAGCGGCCAAGAACAGATTTATATTGCTTCCCAACAAAGCTGCGATCGCCCAACTTGTTCGTAAAGACAAAGTGCAGGCCAGGGAAATGTAGGACTTGAGCGATCGTTGAGTCCAGCGAATTAGTAAATTATGTCTCAGACGAAGCGAAGTCATCAATTTGCGGTTGACTATTTTGTGAAAAGCTTACTGCTTAGGTGCTTCTGTCTTAGAAGCCAATGCGGCAGTTGGAGTACTAGTGGCAACCCAACGACTAGCGATCGGCATCCGCCATCCGGTACCAAAAGCGCGATCGGTAATCTTGATCCCCGGAGGAGCTTGGCGGCGCTTGAACTCAGACCTTGTCACCATTTTGACCACGCGATCGACCACGGCAGCATCATGACCAGCCGCCACGATCGCATCGGGAGGTTGGTGCTCATGAATAAAGCGATCGAGAATGTCGTCGAGAATGTCGTAGGGCGGTAAAGAATCTTGGTCTACTTGTCCTGGCTTGAGTTCGGCGCTGGGCGGTTTGGTGAGGATGTGAGTCGGAATCAGTTCGGATTTTGGATTTTGAATTTTGGACGTGAGACTAGAAAATTGATGAGCTTCACAAGGAGAGTTCAGCCATTCACAGAGGGCGTAAACGCAGGTTTTGGGCACATCTGCGATCGCGGCCAATCCACCGTTCATATCGCCGTAAAGGGTGCAGTAGCCCACCGCCATTTCGGATTTGTTGCCCGTCGAGAGCAGCAGATGACCGAATTTATTGGCGATCGCCATCAACAAGTTGCCCCGAATCCGAGACTGGATATTTTCTTCGGCAATGCCAGGATCAGTGCCAGCAAATAAGTCTGCCAATCCTTGATCGTAATCCTGCATTAAATTCCCGATCGGCAGCGTATGAGTTTTGATCCCCAGTTTTTCGGCTAAGTCTAAGGCATCCGTAATGGAATGCTCGGAACTATGGGGTGAGGGCATCAGCACACCAAAAACATTTTCTGGCCCTAAGGCTTCTGCTGCGATCGCCGCTACTAAAGAGGAGTCAATGCCACCGCTCAGACCCAATACCACCTGCGAAAAGCCACACTTGCGGGCATAGTCCTGAACTCCTAGGACAAGAGCAGACCAAATTTCTGCCATTTCCGAACTGGGGTGAGGGGCGATCGCAGCAGGAGAAGCATCCAGCGCTCTTAAATCTTGCTGTTCTGGGTCATACTCCAGTAACACTAGGTCACTAGAGAATCCCTGAGCCTGGGCAATTAGCTGTCCTTGACGATTCAGTGAAAAGCTATTGCCATCAAAAATTAAGTCATCATTGCCACCGACTTGATTGACATAAATAATCGGCTGCTGATAGCGAGTGGCGCTATGTTGCAACATGGCTTGGCGGATTTTGCGTTTGCCGACGCTGTAGGGGGAAGCAGAGAGGTTAATGGTGAAAGCTACGCCTGTTTGGGCTAAATCGGCGATCGGGTTGGTCGTGTAGCTGCGCTTGCCCCAAAATTCTTCATCATTCCAGAGGTCTTCGCAAATAGTCACGCCCACATGCAGGGAGTCCAGGTGAAAGTGATTGATTTGGCGACCTGGCTCGAAGTAGCGGTCCTCATCAAACACGTCGTAAGTAGGTAACAGCCGTTTGTGAAAAATCTGGCGTACCTGTTGCTGCTCTAAAAGCGCGGTGCTATTGAATAACGGTTTGCCACCTTCTTCGAGCGATCGCTCATTCCACTCCACCGTCCCCACTAAAGCGGCTAATCTGGGTGGTAGCTCCTGGGCCAACTGCCGCAACACTCGTTGCATTGTTTCTAGAAAGCTGGGATCTAACAGCAAGTCACGGGGTGGGTAGCCACACAACGACAGTTCTGGGGTCAGGAGTAAACGCGCACCTTGGGCCGCTGCTTGTTGGGCTGCTGCCAGAATCCGCTGAGCGTTCCCGGTCAAATCGCCAATGGTGGGATTAAGTTGAGCGATCGCAATTTTCATCTACAGATTGCTGAAATCTTTTGGAGCTGAGCTGTTTTCAGTTTAAATGAGTTGCCAGATTAGTTCTGGTTCAGGGTGATCAGATCGAGGCGTAACTTGGCTTCAGCTTATCCGCACTACAGTTGCGATGTATATAGTGTGGTATTTGGTTCGCTTCTCCCCAAATAGGCAATGGAACTCAACCGTTTGCTCTACGAAAAATCAGTTCCTGACAAAGGTCATTTGATTATCCCATTTGTCTTTGGCATGGTGGACAAAGCTTACATCTACTCCTATAGCCTGCTAGCGGAGGTAGGACACAAAAGCGAATTCCACCAAGCAGAAAATCCAGCTCAGATGTACTCTAGTCACCTAGATGAAATCATTCGCATTGCTCAAGAGCATTTAGCCCAAAACTCTCTGTATGAAAGCAGCCCAGAGAGCTTTAAGCATCGCTATACCTACTGCCATAACTTGATTATTGTCTCTGAAATGGCAGGTAAATATTTCTACGATCACTATCCTCCCAACCGACTCAAGAACATCGCTGCTCCCAGAATCTTTTCTAGTGAATCTGAGTGCATCAGCTGGGTGAAACAAGGTTTAGATCAGTCTCGATCCACACCCAAACCAGAACTCACCACAGAAATTGTAGAGCCTGGTTTGTCACCACCTGATTAATATTTGACAGAGCTGAATTTAGAGCAAGTTTAGCGGATCGACATCGACGGTCATGCTGACGTTGGGCGGGCAGAGCGATCGCAACTCATTCCAGTCTGGCAACTCCACTGCTCGATTCAGCGGCAACTTCAGCAGCACCTGCCAACGATACCGCCGCGCTACCCGCAAGATACTGGCTGGCGCTGGCCCCAGTAATTCATAGCCTGACTCTGCTTGTTGAGGCGCGAGCACCGCAGCAATGCGTTTGGCTGTTTTCTGGACCGCTAGTGGGTCAGGACTGCTAAATTTCAGCAGTACCAGTCGATTGTGAGGCGGAAATCGTAAGGTTTGTCGTTGCAGTAACTCGGCGCTGACAAATGGCTCGTATTCGTGGCGTTGCACCGCCTCAACTACAAAATGTTCTGGCGAATAGGTTTGAATAATCACTTGTCCGGGTTCATCGCCTCGGCCTGCTCGACCTGCGACTTGGGTCAGAGTCTGAAAAGCCCGCTCACTGGCCCGAAAGTCTGGCAGGTGCAATAAGCCGTCTGCGGCGACCACCCCCACTAGAGTCACTTGAGGCAGGTCAATGCCTTTAGTCAGCATCTGTGTGCCCACCAACAAATCTGCGTCTCCTTGGGCAAACTGCGTTAATAAAGCTCGGTGCGATCCTTTGGTGCGGGTGGTATCGCTGTCAAACCGCAGACAGCGCAGGTCAGGTAAGTGCTTTGCCAGTTCTTGCGTGACTCGTTGGGTGCCGCTGCCAAAGAATTTGAGATAAGGGGAGCTACATTCCGGGCATTGAGGCGGATGGATAGCCGTATGGTTGCAGTAGTGGCACCGCAGCAGTTGAGTCGCCTCAGCGTGGGTGTGATGGTAAGACAAGGAGACGTCACAGTTAGGGCAATCCACCACATAGCCGCAACTGCGACAGGAAACAAAGGTGCTGTGCCCTCGGCGATGGATAAATAGAATGCCCTGCTGACCTCGTTCTCGAAGTCGTTCTAGGGCTACCTGCAAAGCGCGACTGAAAATGGTGCGGTTCCCCTGCTGAAATTCCTGCCGCATATCGACGACTTCAATCGGTGGCAGAGGCCGCGATCGCACGCGACTGGGCAAAGATAAGTAATGCGGTGCGGGCGGGCTAACGTCTTGATTGGCCTTGGCACTGACCCAAGTTTCAATCGAAGGAGTGGCGGAACCTAAGATCAAAGGGCAATTGACTAACTCAGCTCGCCATTGAGCCACAGTGCGCGCATGGTAGCAGGGAGCAGGTTGGTCTTGCTTAAAGCTGGAGTCGTGTTCCTCATCTAAGATAATCAGGCCGAGCTGCGGCAACGGCGCAAACACCGCCGATCGCGTCCCAATTACCACTTGGGGGCTACCGCTAAGCATTTGCCGCCAAGTATCGTACCGCTCCCCCTCCGAGAGGGCGCTGTGGTAAACACAAACCTTGCTGCCAAACCTAGCGCGGAAGCGATCGGTGAGCTGAGGCGTTAAACCGATTTCTGGCACCAACACTAATGCTGACTGACCACGTTGCAGGACGGGCGCGATCGCCTGAAGATAAACCTCGGTCTTACCGGAACCCGTCACTCCATGCAGTAATACCTGGGCAAAGCCAGAGAGTGAAGTGATAGTCGAGAGGGCTTGGGCTTGGTCGGGGGTGAGTTCCTTAGGTTGATCGGGGGCGATCGCGACCCCTGCTTCAGCCCGTAAAATTTCGCGCGGCTGAATAACAATGCAACCTTTTTTAGCCAAGGTTTGCACCGTACCAGAACTAGTTCGACAAAGCTGAAGAAGATCACTGAGCCACAGATCCCCCCCTTCTCGCTGGAGGGCTTGAATAATTTCTTGTTGGCGTGGGCTTAGGCTGTCTTCTAGATGGCTAGCCGCCACTAAAGTAACCGCTTGACGTAGCTTCGGACGCACCGTGGCAGGAGGTTCCAGGTAACTCTCGATCCAGCCTTGCTTCACCAGTTCTCGCAGCCCGCGATCGGCACCTGGAATTTTTTGCTGGAGATACTGCCAAGTGTAGTTACCCTGCTTTTGAGCTTGGAGCCTGCTTAAAACTTGCTGCGCGGCTGAACTTAATCCACTGGGATCAAGCCCATCTAAAGCTTTTAGCTCAATCAGGCGGACTCGTCGTTGCGATCGCCCTAATAAACCAGGCGGCAGAGCTACTCGAATCACTGCCATTAGCGAAGTGCAGTAGTAGTCAGCGACTTGGTTCAGTAGAGTCCAATAGGTAGCCGGAAAGAACCCAGTGCTGACCACCTCTTCTACCTCTCTAACCTGGGTTGGAGGTAGATCTGGAGGCAGCTGAGCTAAAAGGTGAATTGCGATCGCACCGACTTGTTGAGCCCCAAACGGCACTGTCAGAATATCTCCCGGTTGCACCGTCAAATCAGGCGGCAAGGCATAAGTGAAAAGCCCTTGGGCTCCAGGGCAGTCTACTAAAACTTCAACCCAGGAAAAGGTGGCAAAACGATAAGAGTCATTGATCCCAGACTCAGCCAATAGGGGAGTAGCAAGACTAAGACTGGAATCAAACATACGAGAACGCATCCCAACTGCAAAGGCCCGAGACGACCCGTAAAATCGCTCTGTCTCATTTTCGCCTAACTTCCTCGATCCAGAAGAAGCCAGCCTGAGTTTGTCCTAAATTCTTTGCTCAAGCGGCAAATCAAGAGATTTAACGCTCAAAACTATAAAGCTAATTGCTGAGTTCGTATTAATCAACTGGTAGATAAAATTAATATTAAATAAGAAAGATTTTCTGCGATTCAGACTTCAATCTAAGGAGCATAGGGCATTTCTCCCCAACGGTAGAGAAGGATGTTTTTGCCAATATGAGATCCTGTTGTTACAGAAAAGTTGATCAATCCAACTTTAAAACTAAAAAAGTTAAATGATTTTATCGCACCTACTGGATATTCTTTTAAGTACTAGTGCTTTTTCTGACTAGTCACTACGGATATTAGTACCCCGCTTGACAGAACAGGGTGCTTCCAGGGACTGCGAAATAAGGGTTTGCGAGTTGATTTCCCCATCAGCTTCAGAAGACCTAGGTTGACTTTTTAACACTCGTACTAGAGAAGAAAGTGCTGAAAATTATTTTTGGCCAACTTTATTCTCGAAGTACCTAATATTCCAACTGGAGCAATTTGTCTCTGGTAATTTACGTACCCTATTTCAAAACTGGAATCAAATATCACTTATATGGTTGTTCTTGGATTCAGTCTGAGTGAATGAAGCGCTTTAGCCGCCTTAAAAGCTTAAATCTTAGCCCCAAAGAGAACACTGCTAAGCCAAGTGCTACCTCGTTATATGTATCCACCCAATAGCCTCTCTAACCCAGACACCCAGTTAGATTTTGATATGCGCTTTTCTGAGTTTGACCCTGCCACTACCTTACAAATCGAAACAGAACCTGACTTCACAAGTGTGACGACTTTTGAGGAGGCTGATTTAGCTGGAGGTGAGGTAGAGCCAGGTGTAGCCGATTTAGTCACACCCGACGCTCTAGATTTAGGGGATAGCAGCCTCTTAGAGTTGGAAGATCCAGATACCACGGTACAAATCGCGACTAGGCTGTCAGGTTATAACAAAACTGTATCGGATGACGCTGTAGGTGCCTTCTTCAAGGAGATGGCTCGCTACCCGCTACTCAAAGCCAACGAAGAAATCGAGTTGGCGCGGCGAGTCCAGTATCTCGTTGAAATCGACGAACTGCATGAACGCCTCAGAACTGAATTAGACCGTCATCCCAGCAAAGCAGACTTAGCGGCAGCTCTGGAATTGACAGAACGGCAGCTCGAACACCGTCTCTATCAGAGCCGTGTAGCGAAGCGCAAAATGATTCGCTCAAACTTGCGATTGGTGGTCTCGATCGCCAAACGATATTTGAATCGGGGCGTGCCTTTCCTAGATCTGATTCAAGAAGGTGCTTTGGGTCTGAACCGCGCTACTGAAAAGTTTGACCCCGATAAGGGATACAAGTTTTCTACCTATGCGTACTGGTGGATTCGCCAGGGGATCACTCGGACGATCGCCAATGATGCTCGGACGATTCGTCTTCCGGTGCATGTGGTGGAGAAGCTAAATAAGCTGAAAAAAGTCCACCGTGATCTAAAGCGGGAACTGGGTCGTAACCCTAGTGAAGAAGAAGTAGCGGAAGCTTTAGAAGTCTCACCTCGGCAACTCCGCGAACTGCAACAGGTACGGCGGCGATCGCTCTCCCTCAATCATCGCGTCGGTAAAGGCGAAGACACCGAGCTGATGGATCTGCTAGAAGATGGCAACACCCAATCGCCAGAAGCGCAGATCAGTGAAGTGATGATGAGCCAAGACATTTGGGAAGTGTTGGCCGATGTGTTGACGCAGCGAGAGAAGGATATTATCTCTCTACGCTACGGCTTAGCCACAGGAGAACCTTGCACCCTGGAAGAAGTTGGTGGTTTATTTAACCTTTCACGAGAACGGGTACGCCAAATTCAGAGCAAGGCGATGCGGAAACTGCGCCGTCCTCAGGTGGCTGCACGGTTGAAAGGTTGGCTGAAATAGACCTAACCCCTAACCCCTTCCCTACCAGGGAAGGGGAATAAGATTGTAGGCTAAAGCGAGGGCTGTTTGGCATTGCCCTTGACGTGTCTATCCTGTTGTCTTTATGGCCTTGTCTACTGCTTGTGTGGTGCGTCCTGCGATCGCCGCTGATGTGCCGACTATTTTTGCCTTAATTCAAGCCTTGGCGGAGTACGAGAAACTATCTGATGAGGTGGTAGGTAGTCCAGCAGCTTTAGAGTCTCATCTGTTTGGCGATCGCCCCTATGCAGAAGCAATTGTGGCGGAGGTGGCAGGTCAAGGCGTGGGGTTTGCGCTGTTTTTTCATAACTATTCCACTTTTCTGACTCAGCCGGGAATTTACCTAGAAGACTTGTTTGTCCTGCCAGAGTACCGAGGGCAAGGAATTGGCAAAGCGTTGCTAACTTACCTAGCTCAACTTGCAGTCACTCGAAACTGTGGTCGCCTAGAGTGGAGTGTTTTAGATTGGAATGCTCCAGCGATCGCGTTTTATGAACGGATGGGAGCGGATGTTTTACCCAATTGGCGTACTTGTCGAGTCACGGGTCAGTCATTGGCAAATTTGGCCGCGATCGCACCTGCTCCCACTCTGTCTAGTTAGATACGACATGCCTGGCGTTACAGATTCTTGGGAATTGTTAACAACGATACGATTTTTCTTGCTCTGAACCGCTCTGTCTTGTAGAAATTTCTTTTAGATAGAGTAGTAAACCCAAAGCTTGGAGACACGACGCTATGACAATTTGGGTAAACGAACAAATTGACCCTTCTGGCATTCTTTACTCTTGCATCGCTTCTTGCAGTGAAGATCACGCGAAAGATTGCCATGAGTCGTTTGAGAGCAACCTCACCGAAACCCAAAAAAAAGCAGGTTGGGTTGCTACGATGCGAACGGTCAATTCTTGGGATGAAGTTCCTGCGAGTGCTTTAAAGCTGGACTAACGGCCTCAAGGGTTTGTGTGAAATAGCGTAGATGTCTCGCAACTAGCGCACTCTGCGAAAAACTGTTTGCCACATTTGCGAATTTTTGCTTTGGCATTGCAAGCAGGGCAAACCGCCTTAATTGAGTTATTGCCGCTACATTCAGAGCATTTTAAGTAGTAGCCATATTTGCCATACTCGACCGACAAGCTGGAACTGTGGCAATGTTGGCAGCTTTGAGCCTGAGAAGCCACGACCTCTTTAGGTTGTGGCGACAAACGAAGTTTTGGTATGGAGGTAGCTGCTTGAGTGGGCGAAGCAAGCTGAGAAATTTTGAGCTTTGGCGTTTCTACTAAAGGTGGTTCAGAAATGGGTTGACCTAAAGGCCGATGGTGCTGAACTAAGAAGTCAGCTACCTTAGACAGCTCTTCGTCATTGAACCAGTAGCCTGCATCTTTAAGATTGAGGCTAAACAGGCTGTTGGCTTTTCGATATTTTTCAACGATTGCCTGTACTCGCTCTACAACTTGATCAGCCTTAGAAATCTCTTCTAAACTCATTCCTTCAGAGCGCTTGATCATGCCAGAGTCAGAAATTGCAACGAGAACATCTAGGCCCATGCCACCAAAGTAAGTTTGTAACCCTAAAATTTTTCCTCGTAGTCTATCTGCATGGTCATTCAGGTATTTCTTCAGAAAGTCTGCTTGTCTACGAGCTTGCTGAATAGGAGATGGCATTCCTTGAGGAGTGCCGTTGAACCAACGAATCCATTCGCCATGTTGATTCACTTCGACTTGCTTTGAAACACTTTTACTTTCAATAATTACGACTCCATGTCGGTGCAGGATCAAGTGGTCAATTTGAGCCGCATCATCGCCTTGCTCCAGACGCAAATCATTGAACACATAAAGCTTTTGCTCATCGCTAAAGGCGCGGCGTAGGTAGAATGCCATTTGCTCCTCGGCTATACGCCCTGCCTTAGCAAACTTATTTTGGGAGACAAAAGCATCCAATTCTTTGACAATCATTGGCTATCCTGCATGATTTTGAAGCTCAACTAGTCGGGCGATCGCTTGTCCCAATCTTTTAAGGCGATCGCTCATCTTAAAAAAAGTTTTCCCAGAACGGCTCTGGCTCTACAATCAAGGGAAATTCTTCATCCCCGAACCCACCGTGACTTACTGTCTGGGAATCCTGACTAAATTTGGTTTGGTCATGGCTGCGGACTCGCGCACCAATGCTGGCGTTGACTACATCTCCACTTATCAAAAGCTGTTTGATTTGTCTCAGCCCGGAGAGCGGATTCTACTGCTTTGCACCTCAGGCAATCTGTCGGTGACGCAAGGCGCTTTAACCCTGCTGCGGCAAGACCTCCAATCTGGGGCGGCAGTGAATCTCCATACCTTGCCCAACTTCTATGAGATTGCCCGTTACATCGGCGAAAAGCTGCGCCAAATTCAGGAGCAAGACCGCTCTTGGTTGCAGCAAGATGGCATTGATGCCACCTGTACCGTGATTCTCGGGGGTCAGATCAAAGGGCAAGAGCCAGAGCTGTATATGATTTACAGTCAGGGCAACTGCATCCATGCCACTAAAGACACCCCATTTTTGCAAATTGGCGAAACTAAATATGGCAAGCCGATTCTCGATCGCACCTTAACTTTTGAGACGCCTCTAGAAGCAGCCGCTAAATGTGCCTTGCTGTCGATTGACTCCACCATGAAATCCAATATCTCGGTGGGGCCGCCGATCAGCTTGGTCATGTATGAAATCGATAGCTTCCGGATCAAGCATGAACTGCGGCTCCGGATTGGCGCACCTTACTTAGCTCAAATTCGTAGACATTGGGAAGCTTGCTTGCGTCAAGCCTTTGAATGTATGCCAGAGATTGAGTGGGAGCACGCCCTCCAAGACTCAAACGAAGATATCCCCATTGATTAGAAACGATTAAGTGTTCGTGGCAAATTGGGATAGCCCAAAGTCTGTGCGGGCTTGAATCGATAAGTGGTATTTCAGGCTAGATTGCACTGCACCCGCTCGATTCAACGTCCCAGAAATGGGAGCTGCGTAAGCTGGAGCGGCACTGGCAACTAAAGCAATATGATGATCCGCCACCGCTAAGCCTTGGGTGGGATCATAGCCGCGCCAGCCTGCTCCAGGGAGATAGACCTCTGCCCAAGCATGGAGATGTCGCTCGGTAGCTTGGCGATCGCCCGCTTCATAGCCGCTGACAAACCGTGCTGCTAATCCGATCGCTCGGCAAGCTTCCATAAACAACACGGTCAAATCGCGGCAGGAGCCTAAGCGTTGCGCCCAGGTGATCCCTGGTGCTAGGGGTTCGCCAAATTCCCGAATCGTATGTTTACAGGTTTGGTGAATGCGTTGACTCAGCTCGGAGAGAAACGCGATCGCATCTCCTCCAGTCGCTTGATGGATCTCCTGGGCCAATTTCACGGCGACGGGATCAAGGCTGGTGGAGTAATGCAGCGTTTGCCCGCTTAGGTAGGGTTTGAGCTGTGTATGGAGGGAGGCAGGATAATCAATCGGCAACTTCAGCGCCCAAGCCTCCATCAAATAGTCGAAAGGGTTGCTGCGGAGGGTTTCGACTTGCGACAACACTTGAATCTGCAAGCGATCGGTCAACTCTTGCTGGAACCACAGCTTAACCACCGCATTGCCATCTAAATCCGTGATCTGCGAGATGCCCAGTGGTTTGGGATCAACCACCAGCGAGAAGGATTGCAAGGATTGACTGGCATCACAGCGGGGACGCAGCCTGACCAAGTGCGGAGCCAGCGTCACAGGCTGACTGTAACTGTAGGTGGTGGTGTGGGCGATTTGGTAATGCAAGGAAAGTCAGGAGGAGTGAGGGGCCAATGCTTATACCGGATTGACGGCGACAAAGGTAGAAAAGACTTTTTCGCCTATGTCATTCAGTTGTCGCTGAATTTTATCTAAAAACTCATGTAACCCTGCTTCAATGATGTCGTCAATTGTCAGGTAGCCAAGTTCGGAGCGTAACCGTCCGACTGCCCGCTCAGTTGGATTGCTCCAGGTTCCGGTTGGGGTGCCTGTAATGCGATGCAGCGATCGCTCAGCTTGCAGGATACAAAACTGAATCGAGCGGGGGAATTCGCGATCGAGAATCAGAAACTCTGCTACGGCAGTGGGGTTGATTCGGTGCCGCTGCCGCTTACGGTACATTTCATAAGCGCTCGCTGACCTGAGCAACGCCATCCATTGCAACTCATCCAAGGTGGTCCCCACATCTTTGGCGGAGGGGAGCAAGATGAAGTACTTCACATCCAGAATCCGCGCTGTTTTGTCAGCTCTTTCTAACAAGCGACCAATCTGTCCGAAATGCCAACCTTCGCCGTGGGTCATCGTGGCATCCATGATGCCTGCGAATAAGTGACTAGACATTTTTACCTCAGTAAAGAAGTCCTGCCACTCTGGCAGCGAATCAGTCTCAGCCGCCTCTTTCACCATAAAGTAGAAGGCATTCAGCTGCTGCCACATCTCGGAGGAGATCACCTCACGCACAGAACGGGCATTCTCGCGCGCTGCTGACAGACAAGAGAGGATGGAATTAGGATAGTGGCGATCGAAGGTGAGAAACCGCATCACATTCTCTGCGGCCGCCTCACCATAGCGCTGTTGAAACAAAGGCAAATCGCCTGTGGTCAGGATCAGCGGTTCCCACTGCTGAGTCACCCCAGGGGGAGAATCTAGCAATAAATTCAGATTCACTTCAATAAAACGAGCGACATTTTCGGCTCGTTCCACATAGCGATTCAGCCAATAAATTGAATCTGCGACTCGACTGAGCATCACTTTTATCTCCTTACTTGCAGACCACCCAAGTATCTTTGCTACCGCCGCCCTGGGAAGAGTTGACGACCAGAGAGCCTTTTCGCAACGCCACTCTGGTTAAGCCACCAGGGCTGACATAGATGTTTTTGCCGTAGAGAATGTAGGGGCGCAGATCGACGTGGCAGCCTTCGATTTGCTCTTCCATCAAGGTAGGCACTCGGGAGAGACAAAGGGTGGGCTGAGCGATGTAATTGCGGGGGTTAGCCTTAATTTTCTCGGCAAAGGCTTCCCGCTCTGCTGCCGAGGCTTGGGAACCAATCAACATGCCATATCCCCCCGACTCGTTCGCTGCTTTGACGACTAGTTTGTCTAGGTTAGCCAAAACATGGCTTTGCTGTTGGGGTTCCCAACACAGATAAGTCGGGACGTTGGCGAGAATCGGGTCTTCGCCCAAGTAATAGCGAATAATTTGCGGCACATAGGCGTAAATGACTTTGTCGTCAGCGATCCCAGTTCCTAACGCATTGGCGAGGGCGACTCGTCCGGCGCGATACACGTCCATCAAGCCTGGAACACCGAGCATCGAATCGGAGCGAAAGGCTAGCGGGTCGATAAAATCATCATCAATGCGGCGGTAGATCACATCGACTCGCTGCAACCCTTTGGTGGTGCGCATTTGCAGGTAGCCATCCGCCACGACTAGATCACGCCCCTCCACCAGTTGCACACCCATCTGCTGGGCCAGAAAGGAATGCTCAAAGTAGGCTGAGTTATAGATACCAGGGCTCAGCACCACCACAGTGGGATCGCTCAGATGCTCTGGGGCTAGATTCAGCAAGGTTTCTAGCAGGTGACTGGAGTAGTCCTCTACGGGTTGAATCGGCATGGTGTTGAAGAGTTGCGGGAAAGTACTCTTCATGACGCGGCGATTTTCTAGCACGTAGGAGACGCCAGAAGGACAGCGGAGGTTGTCTTCCAGCACATACCAGCGACCATCGCGATCGCGCACCAAATCAGTCCCAGTGATGTGACACCAAATGCCTCCCGGCGGGTTTAATCCCAGGCAAGGCTTGAGAAAACCCGTGGCTGAATAAATCAGCTCTGCCGGAATCACACTATCCCGCAGAATTTTTTGCTCGTTATAGATGTCATGCAGAAACAAGTTCAGCGCGTAGATGCGTTGCTTTAAGCCTTGTTCTAGTTCTTTCCATTCCTGCGCCGAGACAATGCGGGGAATGATGTCAAAGGGCATGATGCGCTCGGTGCCCTGACCATCGCTATAGACATTGAACGTTACGCCCAACTTCATCAAGGCGATCTGGGCAGATTGCTGGCGACGTTTGATTTCACTAGCAGAGAAAGAATTAAACCGCTCGATTAAGAGGGTGGCTTCCGGACGGGGCTTGCTTTTGGCGATAAACAACTCGTCATAAAAACCCTCTGGATCATAGTGATCAAATCGCACGGCAAACCACCCACCTTGCTGGAGTCATTCATCCTTGATAGAGGCTGAGGGAGTTCGATACTGTAGCCACTGATACGGAATCTTCTTTAGAACGCTTTAGAGTCAAATAACAATTTCTATCACTCGCCGCTGTTCCTGAAACCTGCCCAAAAATTTTCTAGGGAATCTTAATACCCGTTCTCTGAACTTCCACGTTAACTTGCTAGTGAACGCGATCGCCATGCTTAATCTTTCTATGGCTTACATTGGCAATCTCAGCAGTACTGAGCAACTCCAGGTCGAGAACGTAGGAACCCAAACTGCGATCGCCTTGACCAGCGCCAGTACGAGTCAGCAGCAGAGTCAGTGGACTAGCCTCACCACAGGTCATTGGGTGGTGCCGCCCACCTTATTTCGAACTCCGGCTGGCTGGATCTTACGGATTGAATCGGCTCAAGGCCAGTTCTTTGTGCAACTGGCAGGGGGCAGGCTCAATCTGTTGACTGCGCCACCCAGCTTGACAGGGGCAGAAACTTTACCACTCCAACCAGTGGCTGGAACCAATACTGGCGCTGATGCGGCATCATCTATGGCACCCATGCTGCCGATCGCTCCCCTATCACCCCTGCCGCCGCTGCCGTCTATGCCACCCATGCAGATGGGAGATATGCAAATGCAGCTAGAACCCATGCAGATGCGAATGGGCAATATGCAAATGCAGATTGGCACCCCTCCCGTCACTTCAACTCCTTTAACTCCTGCTCCCGCTCCCGCACCTTCCTCCACCGAATCAGCCCAGCGCTTCTGCTCGCAGTGTGGCAAAGCCGTTAGCCTCAGCGATCGCTTTTGTGCTCAATGTGGTCATGCTTTAACCGCACCTTAGGTGTGCTTGGGAAGGCGGGGCACGCGGTGGCGAATCGGACCCAGAACTTGATTGAGTTCGCGCAGTTGCTCGGCGGTTCCCATAGAAATGAGCACATCTCCGGTCATCAAGGTGGTGTCGGCAGTGGGACCGGCAATCAAGCTACCGTCAGCGCGGCGTATCGCTAGCACTAAGGCTCCGGTTTGCGATCGCAGACGAGCTTCGCGTAGAGTTTGGCCGACATAGGGGCAAGTGCCTGGCTCCAGCAAACACTCCTCCATGTAGAATGCTCGGTCTGTCCCAGTCAAAATACCATCGACAAAATCCATCACCTGAGGCCTGAGGGCAGCGGCGGCCATGCGTTTACCGCCCGTAATGTAAGGCGATACGACGGCATCTGCACCCCCTCGTTGTAGCTTTTTGAGGGCTTCTTCGGTGCTGGCTCTGGCGATCGCTCGGACTTGCGGATTCAGAGTTTTGGCCGAAAGCACGGTGTAGAGATTCTCGGCATCGGAAGGCAAAGCTGCTACCAAACAAACGGCTCGCTCAATCCCCACTCTAGTCAGCACTTCGTCGAGCGTGGCATCGCCTTGAATGGCCACATAGCCTAGCTCCTGCGCTTCGTGCACCTCCGCCAGATCAGAATCAATGGCAATAAAGGGGATGCCCTCGGCCTTAAACTCTAAAGCAATCTGACGACCCGTTCGCCCAAACCCACAGAGAATATAGTGTTGTGTCAGTGATTCCATGATGCGCCGTCGCTGCTGTAACCGCAGTCCTGCTTGAAAGTACCCTTGAATCAATGCTTCTGTGAACCGATTGACGATATAGCCGATCGCCACCACTCCCATCAAAATCAAGATGATAGTAAATAACCGTCCGCGATCGCCCAGCTCATGGACTTCCATAAAGCCCACGGTCGCTAGGGTGATCACGGTCATGTAGGCGGCATCCAGCCAGCGCCACCCCTCAACCCAGCAATACCAAACCGTGCCAATCAGAAACACTCCCATAAGAGCGATCGCGCCGCCGATCAATTCAGCTTTGATGCGTCGATATCTTTGCTCAATGGTGGCTTGAGAGTTAAAGAGGTTATCGGGATTCACATAGCAATGCTAAAGGGTCTCTGTTTGCAGAATAACCGCGATCGAGGGGTGTGGTGCAAAAACGTTGCGCACTCCTCTCTCTAGGACAGGTGACTCGTGGTACAGCCGCGAGTTGTTGACAACTTGTAAAGTAAAGCAAGGGGCCTTCATCAAGGGAAAGCAATGTACGTACTGATTGGGGGAGCAGGGTTAATCGGGCTTAACTTGGCCCAGAGATTGGTGGATTTAGGGCATACGGTGGCGGTGATAGATATTGACCCAGTGGCCTGCCGCTACGCCCGCGAGCAAGTGGGAGTCATGGCTTTTGAAGGCAGTGCTGTCAGCACAGAAGTTTTGCTGGAAGCGGGAATTCGCAAAGCCGATGCTTTGGCTGCGGTCTTACGGGATGATGCCCTAAATTTGGCAATGGCTACTTTAGGCAAGCATTACGGAGTGCCGCAAATTATGGTGCGGATGCGGCATCGAGACTTTGGTGAACCCTACCGCATTGCTGGAGCGACACATGTGATCAATGCGATCGAGCTAGCGGTATCGACGATGGTGAATGCGATCGAATATCCAGAGGTGGAATCGATCATGCACTTTGAGCAAGGCCAGATTGAAGTGTTGAAGCTAGCGATTCCCAACCAATGTCATGTGGTCGGGCGCAGTGTGGCAGAAGTGGCGCAAGATCAACGCTTTCCAACCGGATCTTTGATCATTGGCTATCAAACCCACCCGCAAACCTCGCTGAAAATTCCCAACGGCAGCACCGTGTTAGAACCCGGATCAACCATTTTGATTGTCACTAAGCCAGGAACCCTGCATGAGGTGATTGATTTTGTGCAGGGCTGCACTTGATGCAAAAGCCTTTTGAAGGAGATATGTCATGAGGTGGAACTCCTACATGGAGTTAGCCTTGCATCACAATGCTTGAGATAGAGAAAATCTGAGGGCTCAAACTACTAACATGAAACCTGAAATATCTAATAACAAACACCCTTATTACTTATGAAACCCGAATTTGCCATTCCTTATCAAACTGGTGCTAAATTATCTCAGCCTTCTGATGGTCAGGTAAAATCCATTCTGCCAACTCCACCTAGTAGTCAAGAGCCTTCTAAAGTGCAGAAATAGGTAGTTGTTTGCTAGGGGTGGTCGCTATTGAGGGCGGATGAAGTCAGGCATTGACTCGGCCCTCAAAAAGTTAAGGTAGAACCACCTCAAGCAAAATCTTAGATAAAGCTTCTTAATCGTCTTCTAGCTTTAATAATTGCTCATCAATCTGGCGCAAACGCGATCGCACGATCACTTCAGACAAAACCCGTTTCCGCAGGGCATCATTGAGTGCGCCTTTCTCTACCAAAAGTAAGCGTCTGCGGATGGCATCGAGCTTAATGCGATCGCCAAAGGTTTCTGCTGCTCCATTGCCCACATTGACAGTATCAATGCGGCGGTTGAACAAGTCGCGTAGAGTCTTTTCCGCCGATACCACGCGCACCTGATAGCCAGAGCGCATTTCTTCAAAGATAGAGCGGGGCAACACTCCAGTTTTGAGTAAACCATCCAGCTCGTCTTGAGCTGCTTTGGCAGCAATGAGCTGCGCCTGTAACTCTTCCACCTGTTGGCCTGCATCGGAGATTTGAGACAGTTGCAACTGCCGAACGACCCAAGGTAAGCCCAATCCTTGCACCACCAACGACAGCAACACTGCCCCAAACACCAACACAATTAATTCGCCACGTCCAGGTAAGCTGGCTGGCAAGCTGAGCGCTAAGGCCATCGACAACGACCCTTTGATATTGCCGAGAAACAGCACATGTTGCCAGCGTAACGGCACAGCACGATCGAACCAACCCACGACTGCCAGCAAGGGATACACACAGAGCGATCGCCCGACTTGGTAGGCCAAGACTCCTAGCAACACCGCAGGCAGCGTCCGCCACAGCACGGGTAAATCAATTTCTAAGCCAATCAGCAAAAAGATAAAGGTATTGACCCCGAATCCCGCGTAGTCCCAGAAACTCAACAGCGTGATCCGGCTAGATGCAGACACCCCCCGCGACAAGCCCAAGTTGCCGAGAATTAACCCCGCCACGACCACCGCTACCACCCCAGATACGGCAATCAACTGGGAAAGCTGAAAGGCTCCGAGCGCCACGGCCACAGTGAGCAGAATACTGCTGAGTGGGTCATCTGAGCGCACAAATAACTCAGTGCTTAAGTATCCTAAAGCCGCCCCGACTAGAGAACCCCCCACAATCACCACGATTAGTTCTTGAATACTTTCGCCTACAGTGACGGAGCCCGTTTCATAAACCTTCAAAATCAAGCTGAATAGAACGAGAGCGATGCCGTCGTTGAACAAGCTCTCTCCTTCGACAATGGTGGAAAGCCGCGCTGGAACTGGAACTTCTTTAAACACGGCAATGACCGAAACTGTATCGGTGATTGCTAGAATCACGCCAAGCAGAAGGGCTGGAATCCAGGCGAGTTCTAAACCAAATTTCAGGATGATGGCCGTGATCCCCGACGCGATCACCACACCGGGTCCTGCCAACAATACAATCGGCTTTATCAGACTCCGCAGACGACTGATATCAGTGTTGATCGCCGCTTCAAACAACAGAATTGGCAGAAACAAATTCAGAATCAGGGAAGAATCCAGGCCGATGCGATTGGGCAAAAATTCCGCGATCGCCAGTCCTGCCAATACCAACCCAGTCACATAGGGAATCCGAAATCGTCGCGACAACAAGGCAACGACCGTGGCGACGAGCAACAGAATAATCAGCGTGGGAACTAAGGCTGCAACTTGCCCTTGATTGGAAGTGATCAGCAATAAAGATATGTTTCCAGAAAATCCAGTCAGTTGGCTCAAGTGCATGGCTTAGGAAAGAGGTAGTTGCAAACGACAAGATTGATTGAGCAAGCTGAAGTTGCCCTATAGTTCAGTCCAAAGTTTAGTCGTTAAGAAACCTTGAATAAACTCTGCCTGGAAGCTGCACAGGTTTTCGCAAAATTCGATTAATCTAGGAGTTTGACCAGTTCTTCGCAGTTTAGTACTCGTACAAGGATTAAGTCTGTGAGCCCAGAAACGCTAGTCCCACATCTTCCTGTAGAGCCAGCAGCTGCTCCCTTTAATGCAGCTGAGTTTGATGAATATGTCATGACCACCTACGGGCGTTTTCCCTTGGCGCTAGAGCGAGGATTGGGTTGCCGCGTTTGGGACACAGAAGGCCGAGAGTATCTAGACTTTGTGGCGGGGATCGCCACCTGTACCTTGGGTCATGCTCACCCCGCTTTGGTGGCCGCTGTAACGCAGCAAATCCAAACTCTCCATCACGTCTCCAATCTCTACTACATTCCCCAGCAAGGCGAATTGGCAAAGTGGTTAGTGGAGCATTCTTGCGCCGAGCGCACCTTTTTCTGTAACTCCGGAGCTGAAGCCAATGAAGGGGCGATCAAACTGGCTCGTAAGTATGCTCACACGGTTCTGAATATTAGCGATCCGGTGATCATTACGGCTCATGCCAGTTTCCACGGACGCACCTTAGCAGCAATTACGGCCACAGGCCAGCCCAAGTACCAGAAGAACTTTAATCCGCTGGTGCCAGGGTTCCACTATGTGCCCTACAACGACTTGGCAGCGCTAGAAGCGGCGATCGCCGAGTTAGACAGCCAAGAGCGGCGAGTGGCGGCAATTCTACTGGAGCCGTTGCAAGGCGAAGGGGGTGTAAATCCGGGGGATGTGGCTTACTTCCAGCGGATTCGCGAAATTTGCGACCAAACAGGTATTTTGTTGATGCTGGATGAAGTGCAAGTCGGCATGGGCCGCTCTGGCAAGCTCTGGGGCTACGAGAACCTGGGGATTGAACCGGATGTCTTTACGTCTGCCAAGGGTTTGGGTGGCGGTATCCCGATTGGGGCGCTGCTGTGCAAGTCTTTCTGCGATGTCTTTGAGGCAGGCGACCATGCCAGCACTTTCGGTGGCAATCCGTTTGTCTGTGGCGTGGCTTTAAGTGTCTGCCACACGCTGGAGCAGGAAAACTTGCTGGCGAATGTTCAAGCCAGAGGAGAGCAATTGCGGGCTGGGTTAGAGGCGATCGCTCAGCGTTATCCCACCTTGCTCGCTGAGGTGCGCGGTTGGGGCTTGATCACTGGCTTGGTGTTGCAGCCAGAGGTGGCGTTAACAGCGGGCGATATTGTGAAGGCGGCAATGGCGGAGGGGTTGTTGTTGGTTCCGGCAGGGCCGAAGGTGCTGCGGTGGGTGCCACCGTTGATTGTGAGTGAAGCGGAGGTGGCTCAGGCTTTGCAGGCGGTGGAACGGGCAATCGCTGGTTTATCAGTCTAGTTAAATCCGAGCCTTGGGGGCACTCGCCCCCAAACCCCCGCTGAGGGACGGTTGCGTCCCCCAGACCCCCTCCAAACGAATCTAAGTGTGAGTGCTTCGATACTTGGGGTTGTTACTTCTTAGTTTCTAACTTCTGGCTCCTTATCCCTTCTCTCTGTCTTCACTTTTCATCTCTCATCCTGCATCCTTTCCCTCTACGCTGGATGGAAGTAAAAAGCTGCCCCTAACACGGTGTAGGTTGCTAGGAGTAATGCGCCTTCTAGCCAGTTGGAGCGTCCGTCTAGGCTGATTAGGTTGGCGACGA
Source organism: Trichocoleus sp. FACHB-591 (assembly GCF_014695845.1). Lineage (NCBI taxonomy): Bacteria > Bacillati > Cyanobacteriota > Cyanophyceae > Leptolyngbyales > Trichocoleusaceae > Trichocoleus > Trichocoleus sp. FACHB-591. Next base: position 65,575 of record NZ_JACJPA010000094.1, on the reverse strand, counting down.
CGACGGCGATCGCGACGGCAACGATTTCAAAGGGGTTGAAGCTGAGATCCATCGGTTGACCAATGAACTGACCGACTAAGACTAAGATGGGGGCGACTAGCAGGGCGACTAGGAGGCTGGACCCCATCGCGACGGAGACGGACAGGTCCATGTTGTTTTTGATGGCGACGCGAACGGCGGTGACGTATTCTGCGGCACCACCCACTAGGGGCAACAGAATAACGCCAGTAAAGAGGGGGGTCAGTCCTAAGCCTGCGGTAGCTTCCTCGACGACGCCGACAAACAATTCTGACTCAAAGGCGACTCCCAGCGTGGCTATGATCAGGACTCCAATCCAGAGCGGTAGGCTGGGTTTGTGCGTAGTTGTCTCGGAGTGCGAAGTTTGAGCAGCCGTTGATTCTTCTAAATCTGATAGCCCGACTTCATAGAGATAACTATGGGTTTTAAGAGAAAACAACAAAGTTAAGCCGTAAACAATGATCAGAACTGCGGCGACGGTGAGGGAAAGGTTGGTCATCGCCGTTGGTTCAACGCCATCGGAGGTGTAGAGCACAACAGCAGGTAAGACGAGTGCGGTCACTGCTAGGGTCATGGATGAACCATTGACCCGCGCCACAATCGGTTGAAAGTCTTGCTCTTTGTAGCGCAAACCACCCAAAAACATTGATAGGCCCATCACCAAAAGCAGGTTACTGATGATGGTTCCCGTGATGCTGGCTTTCACAATATCAATCAGACCTGCCCGGAGTGCAACCAAGGCAATAATCAACTCGGTGGCGTTGCCAAAAACAGCGTTTAATAATCCACCAATAGAGGGGCCAGTAATGACAGCGACTTCTTCGGTGGCTGTGCTCAACCAAATTGCCAACGGAACGATCGCGATCGCTGAGGTGATAAACACAGCCAGTGATCCCCAGTGCAGTTGTTCTGCCGCAATGGAAATAGGGATAAAGACTAATAGACCAAGCGAAAACAGTTTTTTTACCATAAAGCCACTTGTGGCGTGGATGAGATAACGGCATTGCCAATCTAGCAGGCTAGATTAGAATATGCTGCCTATACACTTCAATTTCGTTGGTGGCATTTTCGATGATTTCCAGCCAACCCCAAATTGTTGCAGGCATCTACGAAGTTTGTATCGGTGTAGTGGACCCACTAGCCCCGATTCAGTACTGGGAGCAATTTGGCTATCAAATTGGGCAAATTGGCGAGTTAACGGCAGAAACCGCTCAGCAATTGTACGGCGTGAATTCAGCGGTGCGATCGCTGCGGCTGTACCACCAAAATGCCGATCATGGCTTAATTCGCCTCATGGTTTGGGAGCACCCTACCAACGAAGGCTTGGGTTTGGATTCTATGAAGGTGAAAGGTAATCGCTGGGCCACAAGCATGACCGCTGATGCCCTCACTTTGTGGAACCATGCCGAAGAAGCGGCTATTGCAGGATGGCCCATCCGTTACATCCAACCGCACTGGGAAGTCATCTACAACAAAGATCGCAAAAGTCACCCTTTTACGGGAGATGCGATCGGCGTGCGCGAAATGCTGCTGCTGCAACCTCTAGCCCGCCAAGTCTTGTTTCAGCGATTTGGCTACAGCCTGCCCCATTACGGCACCATCCACGAACATGCCCGCTTCCAAACCAGCCAGTTCACTCACATGGGCTTGGTGATTCAAGACGACAGCAAAACCACTCTCAAATTTTACGAAGACGTGCTGGGCTTAGTGCGCGTGCGAGACGACGTCGAAACCAGCTACGAAAGCTCACCCGCCGGACGCCAAATCTTTGACCTAGCACCCGGAGAACACTTCCTCGTCACCGCCTTCGACGAACCCCGCTCCTCCACCACAGACCTGCAAGCCGCCCGCTCCGGTAGACTCTACATCATTCGTTTTCCCGAATCTATTCCACTCCGCGATCGCCACACCCAGGCCCAACCCGGAAGCCTTGGCATGTCACTCTACACCTACCGCGTCCAAGGACTAGAAGCATTCCGCGATCGCATCCAATCCAGTTCCGCTCAACAAATCACAGCCATCATCCCCAACGAATTTGGTGAATCCAGCTTCTCCTTTACTGCTCCTGATGGTTACTTTTGGACATTAGTGGGTGGGGAAGGATGAGGGATGAAGGATGAAGTAGGAAGGATGAAAAAGGAAGAGTGAAGGGCGAGGAATCAGACGCTAAAAAGTAACGACCCCAAACTCGAAACACCTAATCATCAGCTTCGTTTGGAGGGGATCTGGAGGACGCAACCGTCCCTCAGCGGGGGTTTGGGGGCACTCGCCCCCAAAGGCTCGGATTCAACAGACTTCGCTATACCCCAAACACCCCCAACCTACCAAGGACTCCCCACCACTGTAAACGCCGCCCAATAATAAGGATGCGAGAGATCCTCATTCTGCCCTGCCAGTTCTGGAGGTAGCGAAAACGGTCCCCTAGAACTGCGTAACTGACCATTTTCAATCCGCACCTGCTTCTGCAATAGCGAGATCTGCACTTGCCGCAAAGCCTCCGCCTTAATCGGAGCCGTTTGTAGTTGGCGATAAAACTCACTCATCAAGCTTAAAGTCCCTCTATCGCTGACATACCACAAACTCGCGATCGCCGACTTCACCCCCGCCTGCACTGCCAACCCCGCAAACCCCAACTCCGCATTGCGATCGCCAATTGCCGTTTTGCAGGCACTCAGCACCAACAAATCCACCGGAGGCTTTTGCCACCGCAACTGCTGCATTTCGTTCAGCTGCAACTTGTCATCCCACAACTGGATGTAGGAATGGCGAGGAGATCCTGGTTGAAAGTCAGCGTGAGTTGCCAAGTGAATAATTTTGAAAGCTTGACTGGTGCGTTGGCGCTGCAAATTCGCCAAAGTGAAGTCTTGATTGAGAAAAAATCGCCGAGATTTAGTATTCCGAGCCACCAAGAATAACTCTACGGGAACGCTTGGCAAAGGGATATGCTCCTTAAAGCTAGAAGCGCCCATCGCTAAAACAGGTGCCCTACGAATATCGCTGTAGAGAGTATCCGTCAAAGTAAAAGCAGGAATCCGGGACAGACTGTACTTCTCGACTAGAAACTGCTGCCCATCATGTAGCGCTGACAAGGGTAATGTGCGCAGCCCTACCCCTAAGCAAAAGATCAACGTGTCGATTTTTTGAGCAGCCAACTCTGCTTCTAACGGCGCAATCATCCATTCATAGAGTTGCTGGGCGGCTGGCAAATACTGATTGCTAGGCTTGAGGCGAGGGTCAGCGATCGCTAGGCTAAACTGCTTGACCTTGGGCAACAACACAGAAGCAGGAGCCGCTGCAACGCGTTTCTGCACTGACGGTTGCCCAGGGGTAATGAGCACCAGTTCTAGTTGTTTAGCTCTGGGTACAACATAGATTAGAGCTGGCTTTTTGCCAGTCTGCGTTGCTAGTTGACCGAGAGTTTCGGCTACATCTGCCGCCGTAATAGTTGGGTCTGGAAAATTGACGCGAAAGTAATCTTCGTATTGCTTTTCCCAAGTTTGTTCAATCAGAGGGACTGCCTCTGTTACCCTTCCTTGGTCAAGCGCAGTATCTAGTGGAGCGGCATGGACAACAGAGGCGAAGAAGAGGGAGAGTACCAGACATAAACCAATGCGGCGAATCACTTGCTTCATGACGACCTCACTCTGAAATTGGGAAGGTGGCTCCTGCTAAATAGTCGGCAAAGTGCTGTTTGAAGTAGAGCCAAGAAGTAACATCTGACTCATCTTGCGGAGATTGAGGAGCTGATTGGTAAGCGGGAACTCTAGTGTTGATCTCTGACTGTAGCTGTGGTGGCAACCCAGCCAAGCCACCTACCTTGCTACCGTAAGCACTGTAAATAAGCTGACCAGGGCGATCGCCCATCTTCATCCAGGGTAGCCAAGGCCCAATGCGATCCCAACCGAGGTGCAATTGAGAAACCGAATTGAGTTCAGGATTGAGCAGCTCTGCCAAAGGCACCGTAAGTTTGAACAGTTCCGCCGCTTGATAGATAGCTTGAGGGCTGTAGTCCCGAAACCGATCGTCTCCCGCTAGAGGGTTGGGATAAGTTGGGAACAAATCAAATACGAAGGTGGCAATTTCACCATCCACTTGGGCTGGAAACTGACCTTGAAAGTAACCTTGCACCGGGTTGTTAGCGACATGCATTACAGGCAATGTCTCACCCGTCCAAGGATTGTGCCATTGATGCAAAATCTCGTTGGTGTTGGGGTCAAGGTAGTAGGTTAGCTCTCGCGAGACAAAATCCCAGACTCCTTCCTGCTCTGCTGGGATACAGCGGCTGACGCTCATACCCACCATTTTGAATAGGCGTTGCCGTTTCTCTCCGGGAATGAAGGCATAAATTGAGCCTGCCCAAGTTAACCAGCTTTGTTCCCTCGCATCCAGAGAGGCCCGTACTTTGACAAAAGCCTTAGCATCAAACTCTCGAACTTCAGCAACCATGAATTTTCTCCTGGAATGCTTTAGTCTCAAGTTAGCTCATGCTTGGTCGATCGCTCTGCTAAATCTCTGAAGGATCTACGCCTAATTCTCGTAATTTCTCGGCCAAGCGATCGGCTCGTTGCTGCTCTTGTTCGGCTCGTTGCTGTTCTTGCTCGGCTCGCTGTCGTTCCGCCTCCGCCGATTCTTCTGGCGTGGGTACTAGCTGGCCTTCAGCCGTAAAGAAGCGCAACTGAGCTTTATGAATGCCCAAAAATAGCTGTAATTGCTGACTCCAGAGCAAACCTTGAGAATTAGGTTCTAGAGGTTCATAGCGGCCGTCTACCAGGTGAAAACCAGCAAATTCTAGGCGTTCCGGGTCGAACCAGAAATAGTCTGGGGTCCGAAAGATATCTTGATAAATTTGCTTTTTCAACCCTCGGTCGGTATCAGCAGTAGAGGGCGATAGCAGCTCCACGATGATGTTGGGATATTTGCCGTCTTCTTCCCAAACTACCCAACTTTTCCGAGGTTTCCGCTCAGTGCCAAGGACGACAAAGCAATCTGGCCCCCGGAATTGCTCGGACTTCCGCTGGCGAGGGCTGTAATAAATGGTGAGATTGCCTGCCGCAAAATAATCGTCGCGTTCTCGCCAGCACCAATCCAGGCACTTTAACAGCAGCAAGAGTTGTTGCAAATGCAAATAGCTTTCCAAGGGTGGCTCATCACTCAGCAAGTCACTGGGGGGAAATATAACATCCTCTAGTGCATCTTCTGGCGTGCCCAAGTTAGGTGCATAAGTCATGGCAGCGGTGGCAACTCTAAGCTTAGTTTAGCCAAGTTTCTGATGGGTTCCGGCTCATCCTTACCGAGTCGTGATTTCCCCTAGGCGATCGCCCGTTCTATTGGAGACAATAGAAGGTAGAGATTTTGATTCAAGTTCCCGCCTGACTTCAGGCATCTAGTTATTGCATCCAACGACCTATGAAACTCGAAGAAATTCTGCCGCAACTGCAAGCGTGGTTTCTGCCAGAGGAGCACAAAGAGCGAGACTTGCCCGGAGGCGGGCGCTGGTTTTTTGTGCCGCACCAAATTATTACGCAACGGCTCAATGCGGTCTGCCCTGGTGAATGGAGTAGTCAGTATAGCGACCCGATTACGACAGGCGACTATACCGTGATTCGCTGCGAACTTACTATCTGTGGGGTCACGCGCACTGGCATTGGCGACGACAAAACCTTTCCAGAGATGAACGATCGCGGTAAAGCCAAAATCATTGGGACACCACCTGTGCGCGCTTTTCGTAACGCCTTCAAAGATGCAGCCGAGCAGTTTGGCCTGTGTGCTTACCTAGATGAGCAAAAGGGGCGGCAAGGCAAGGAATCTTTTATCCGCTACATGCAGGGAAAAGGCGATGGCAGAGCCGCTAAGTTTGCTTTGGAGAACGGTTGGAGCGGGGAGCCTACGCCGATCGCAGAGGGTCCGGTGGGTCGCGAGCGGTTGATGCAGGAAACTACTCACGAGATGAAGCGTTTGGGCTGGACTGAGCTTCAGGGCCGTAACTATCTCAAGCAGCAGTTTGCAGGTAAGGAGACTCGCTCAAAGCTGACTAACAACGAATTGAGCCAATTTCTGGCCTACCTGAAGTCCCAAGTTCCAGCAGCGATCGCCAAAACAGCGTAGCTATTCTCGACCTGGCCAGTGGCGGATCACTTCTGCGACTGACCAAGCTTGGGCGATCGCCCCTTGGGGATTGTGAGGGGCATCGCCATCAAAAATTTCGGAAATCGAACCGAGGCAAGCTTGTTGTTGCAGGTGATCAAGCAATGGTTGCCAGTCAAAAGGTAAGGGTTCGCTGTCCTGGGTGTCGAAGAAGCGTTCCCAAGCTCGCACAAAAGGACCAATTAACCAGCTCCAAACGGTGCCTTGATGGTAAGCACAATCACGAATCGGTTGGGGTGCCACCCCTCCTGGTTGACCCAGATAGTACCCCACGTAGTCAGGATCAGCGGGGTCGAGGCTGCGTAAGCCATAGGGAGTGAGTAGGCGATCGCGAGCCACTTGCAACACTTGACGCGCCTGTTCTGCTGGGAAGCCGCAGTGGTGCAGAGACAACGCCAGAACCGCATTGGGGCGGATTTTGGGGTCTGGGCGATCGTCCGGTTCAATGGTGTCGTAAAAGTATTGCTGCTCGCGATTCCAAAACTGCTGCAGCGACGCTTGGACCTGATCGGCATGTTGGCGGTAGCGCCGAGCTTGGTTAACCAACGTCTCAGGATTAGTAACAGCCTCTTTATCTAAGCGTTCAGCCCACTGGCTCGCCCAGCGCAGAGCTGAGTACCACAAAGCATTGATTTCTATCGGCTTGCCCCGCCGAGGTGTAATCGGCTTACCCTCAACTACCGCATCCATCCAGGTGAGGGCCACGCCGGGAGCATCCCAGGTGACGAGGCCATCCGCGGCATCCACCCGGATGTTGTAGAGTGTACCTGCAATAAAAGCTTTGTAGATTTTTTGCACCACTGGGTATTGTTGCGCCAAGAATTCCCAGTCTGCGGTTGCTTCCAGATAGAGACCAAGAATTTCAATCCACCACAAAGCAGCATCAATGCTGTTGTAGGAAGGCTGCACACCCACGTCGGGAAAGGCGTTCGGAATCAGACCCAAGTGGCAATAGTGCCCAAAAGTTTGCAATAAGCCTTTGGCTAAGTCAAAACGTTGCGTTGCCAAGGCTAAGCCTGGTAGGGCAATCAGCGTGTCCCGTCCCCAATCGTTAAACCAGGGATATCCAGCAATCACAGTTGGGCCTGTAATCGAAGCGCGATACACCAAAAATTGGTCGCCTGCCCTGAGTAATTGATGCCACAAATGGCTCGCATCGCTAGGTTTTAACTCAGGCGGTTTTTCTGGGGGAGTGGAGGTTAGAGCTTGAGGAGAGGAAGGTAGAACCGCAGCAAAGTCGCGGGCCAGTCGCTGTTGCTCGGCTTGAATGGCTGCTGTGAACAAAGAGTGATTGAGCAAAGGCAGCTCTGATTCTGGCCAACCGACGCTAGCCTCTAGGGTTAACTGATCACCGGGTTGCAGAACCGCAGTCAAATACCCAGGGCTGTAGAGGTCTTCGTAGTCGGCTAGTCCGCGTTGGGTTTCTGCTGGGTAGTGGTAGTTCCAATACCAGAGGCCATCGGGTTTATAGTTGCCTTGCGTCCAGCGTAGATGCCACGGTGTGCCTACCATACCAGGACGAATCGCTTGCAACAGCAGTTGTTGCTGCCCCACAATTTGGGAAAAACGGACTTCCGGTTCGGCTCGTTGTTGGTGGTGAAAATCGCGATCGCCAATCAAAGGCCGCAATCTTAGTGTTGCTACCTCACTGCCTGCATAGCTGTATTGGATCAAAGTTTGGTGTCTAAAGCGAGATGACGTATTGCCCTGGGCAAGAGATGACGTGGAGTCGCGATCGCTAACCCAGCCATAGGGCAAGATCAATCGGCGGGTGAGTTGCCCAGGAAAGTCTCCCCAAACCCAAGTTGGAACGGGGTCCACCGTAAAAGATTGCAAAAGTTTAAAGCCCTGAGGAGCAATGGCATCGTTTAACCAATAATGCGTGCCTAAGGCAAAGACCTGTCCCGCAATCTCCAAACTTGCTTCAATGTGAGAAAGGAGGAGCGTGCGTTGGCTAGGCGGATCGAGGGCGGCAAAGAGCCAACCATGATAGGTGCGAGTATGAGCATCACAAACGGTTCCACTGGCAAAGCTACCTAATCCATTCGTTAGCAGCCATTCCCGTGTATCTAAATCATCCATGCTGCTTAAGTTTTTATACCTAGTGTATGGCCTTCCCGCTGGATTGTCTGCGGTCTGATGGTAAAACCCTAACCTAAACGTTCTAGACGTTGTAGAGAAATCTTGCAGCTTGCCACTTCAGCCTTAGAGAAACTACTTATGGCATTAAAATAAAAGTCGGACTCAGCACCTGGGCAAGCTTCAACTTTGAAACCCGCTACTAGATCAAAGCCATGAGAGACTTTTTGGTTAACGTATCTCGCTACCCCACCTACTTCATCAGTATTGGTTTGGGAGTCTTCCTAAATGCTGTCAGACCTTTAATCCCTCTTTTTAAGAAGCCCACCACCGCGATCGCCTTGACAGGCATCTTCGTCGCAGGCTTGGTCTTTCTCAGTCTGACGCTCCGGGCCATGCTAGGACTAAGCCCTGCATAAGCACTTCATTTCTCTGGAGAGAGGTTGACTGCTCAACCCCTGCCTAAATTAGAAGTCTGTACCGAACATCTGCCCTGACACGAGGCTCATGTTTCGAGTACGGACGCAGTAAAATGTACGTCTCGCTTTCGAGTTAAAGAGCAGGTTTGTTATGGCTACTAGTCGTCGCGTCTCTCGCGTTTCAGAATTAATTAAACGAGAAGTCAGCCAAATGCTCCTCTCTGGCATTAAAGATGACCGAGTGGGTACGGGTATGGTCAGCGTCACCGACGTAGACGTATCGGGCGATTTGCAGCATGCCAAAGTCTTCGTCAGCATTTATGGCAGCGATGAAGCGAGAGAGGAGACAATGGCGGGCCTGAAGTCAGCGACAGGCTATGTTCGTAGCGAATTAGGACAGCGGGTTCGGCTGCGACGCACCCCAGAAGTGATTTTTGTCGAAGATCGCTCCATTGAGCGCGGCACCCGTGTTCTCTCTCTGATTAACCAGTTGAGCCAGGATCGCAAGCCTGACGATGCAGGCGCAGAAATTGACCAAGACGCAGACGACTGGGAGCAAGATTTGGTTGGAGCTGAAGATGAGGATGAGGATTAAAACCTTTGGTCGGATCTAGCGTGACTTCTCCATTGCCCAACTGGGAGAGCTTATCCCTGGCTGAGCAAGTGGCTCAGATGGTTGTTGTCCGAGCCTCAGGGTATTTGTTTGACCATCAAATTCAGTATCCCGTTTGGGAGCCTCCCGCTGCCACATTGCAACACTGGGTGCAAGGTCTGGGTGTAGGTGGCGTGATTTTGTTAGGTGGGAGTGCCGCCGAAATTGCTCTGCGATCGCAACAACTCCAGGACTGGGCGCAAATTCCCCTCCTAATTGCCGCTGATATTGAGGAAGGGGTAGGGCAGCGCTTTTCCGGTGCTACCTGGTTTCCGCCCCCGATGGCCCTCAACGCGATCGCCCAAACTAATTTAGCCCAAGCTTTGCACTATGCCGAGGCGATGGGAGCTTACACGGCTCAGGAAGCGCTAGCGATCGGCCTTAACTGGGTGTTGGCTCCAACTGTGGATGTCAATAACAATCCTAATAACCCAGTGATCAACGTCCGGGCATTTGGGGAAACGCCAGAAACGGTATCGAAGCTGGCAACAGCGTTTATTCAAGGTGCTCAACAGCATCCCGTTCTGACGGCTGCTAAACATTTTCCAGGCCACGGCGACACTGCTACAGATTCGCACCTAGATTTGCCCGTTCTTACGCATTCTGAAAAACGTTTTGCTGAGATTGAACTGCCTCCTTTCAAGAGTGCGATTGCGGCAGGTGTCGATGCGGTAATGAGCGCTCACCTGCAAATCCCTGCGTGGGATGCCCAGTTTCCGGCGACGCTCTCCCATCGAATTCTGACTCAAGAACTGCGGCAAAACTTAGGCTTCGAGGGCTTGATTGTCACCGATGCCTTGGTCATGGGTGCGATCGCCAACCGTTATGGCGTGAACGAAGCTCCAGTTCTAGCAGTAGAAGCAGGCGCGGACATTTTGCTGATGCCGCTTGACCCTGCAGGTGCTATCAAAGCGGTATGTGAAGCCGTAGAAACAGGTCGGATTACGCCAGAACGCATTCAAGCGTCGGTAGAACGGATTTGGCGGGCCAAGTTCAAAGTTTGCTCCCCGATGCCCGAAAGCGCTGACATCACCCACGCTTGGGAAAATTTACCGCCACCGCCAATTCAGTTAGAGCAACTCTCGACACCAGAGGCGATCGCCACCGTCAATGGCATCCTCCAGGACTCCATGCAGATGCACCTGCCTAAAGAGTTGCGTCTGAGTCAGCCCAGTGAGGGCCAGTTACGCAATGTTGTGATTGTCGATGATGCCTTAGCTGCTGGTGAGTTTTTAGAACGATATACCCCGGCGATCGCCCTACCCCAGAACAAGGGTTATCACTTGCAATTGGTAGATAGTCATACTCCAGCGATCGCCTTTGAGTCTCAACTCACAACTCCTCAACCAACCCTGCTGCAACTATTTATTCGTGGCAACCCGTTCCGGGGCAGTGCTGGACTGACTCAGACAGCGCAAGATTGGTTTAAATTTTTGCTGGAAACGAATCAACTCCAAGCATTGGTGATCTACGGCAGTCCTTATGCGGTGGAGAAATTTATCCCCCAGCTTCCTGCTGATGTACCCTATGTCTTTACCTACGGCCAAATGCCTGCCGCCCAAGCGATTGCTCTAGACGCTTTATTCCACCCGCAAGTCTGAGGGCACCCCTCTCCTACAAGGAGAGGGGACGGGGAAGCGGTTAAGCACCCAACCAGCGGGCAATGTCTTTGGCGTGGTAGGTGAGGATCAGGTCAGCACCAGCGCGCTTAAAGCTGGTCATGGTTTCCATCACGACTTTTTCTTCGTCGATCCAGCCATTGAGCGCTGCGGCCTTCACCATCGAGTATTCACCGGATACGTTATAAGCTGCGACAGGCAAGTTGCTTGCTTCTTTAACGCGCCAGATGATGTCCATGTAAGCCAGCGCAGGCTTCACCATCAGCATGTCCGCGCCTTCGGCAATGTCCAGCTCAATCTCCTTGATCGCTTCACGGGCATTACCAGGGTCCATCTGGTAGGTACGGCGATCGCCAAACTGGGGTGCAGAATCAGCCGCATCTCGGAAGGGGCCATAATAGGCAGAAGCATACTTGGCGGCGTAAGAGAGAATCGGCAGATCTTGAAAACCCGCTTCATCTAAGCCTTGCCGAATCGCTTGCACAAAGCCATCCATCATTCCAGAAGGCGCGATGATGTCAGCACCTGCTTTCGCTTGGGAAACCGCTGTTTTCTTCAGCAGCTCTAAAGTAGGATCATTCAGCACCCGTCCACTCAAATCCCCCACTTGCAAGTAGCCGCAGTGACCATGAGAGGTGTACTCGCACAGGCAAGTGTCAACAATGACGATCAGGTCAGGGACTGCTTCTTTGACCGCCGTTGCCGCTTTCTGGACCATGCCACACTCATGCCAAGCCCCGGTTGCATCAGTGTCTTTGTCCGCTGGAATGCCGAACAGAATAATTGCAGGAATGCCCAAGTCATAGACTTCCTTAGCTTCCTCAACAATTTTGTCGATGGAGAGTTGGTAAACGCCTGGCATGGAGCGAACTTCCTGAGCGATCGCCTCTCCCGGAACGGCAAACAGCGGGTAGATCAAATCGCTGGTGGTGACAATGGTTTCACGTACCATCCGACGAAGCTGAGGATTGGCACGCAAGCGGCGAGGGCGATGGGTCGGAAACATAGCGTCTACTAAAGGTAAAAATTTAGAAAAACCTACCTGGCTTAGCAACCTCGTAACGAAAGGTTAGCTAACTCTCAAATTTCTCAACAGTTTACTAGTTTAAGGCTTGTTGCTTGCCCACTCACAACTCAGTAACTTTCTGTAAAACTCCGGATTTTAAGCAAACAAAATAGGGGCACAGCATGCTGTGCCCCCACAATCGATTTAGCAAATCGCGATCGCCTTAGCTTATGCAGTAACTGCAACAGGAGCTTCAACAGCAGCGGGATAAACGCTAACTTTCTTGCCGCTCTTACCTTTTCTTTCGAAGGTGACAACACCATCAACGAGAGCGAAGAGAGTGTCATCGCTGCCACGACCGACGTTGCTGCCAGGGTGGAATTTGGTACCCCGCTGACGCACTAGGATGTTGCCAGCGCGAACCACTTGACCGCCGAAGCGCTTGACGCCTAGGCGCTGAGCATTCGAGTCGCGACCGTTACGAGTACTACCTGTACCTTTCTTATGAGCCATTGTTCCCTCAGAGATCTCTACAAGTTTTGCAAGTTGACAACGCTGCCTGACTTGATCTTAGCCTTCGCCTGCACCCAACTCGGTGCCATTCAGGTTGATGGAGTTGATCATCAAGCGGGTTAATTCTTGACGGTGACCCTGCTTCTTACGGGTTTTCTTCTTAGGCTGCATCTTGTACACGATGATTTTACGGCCTCGCAGTTGGCGCAGGATGGTACCTTGAACTGCTGCCCCTGCTACTAAAGGCTGACCAACAGAGATTTCACCATCGTTTTGCACAAATAGCACTTTGTCAATGGTGACAGCGGCATCGACATCACCCGCAATCCGCTCTACATCATAAAAGCGACCCGGTTCCACCCGCAGTTGCTTACCACCCGTCTCAATAATTGCGTAAGCCATGAAATTCTCCTAACAGTTGCCGTACAGGTAGCTGGCTAATGCTCTTTATGAAATGCTTTGCACAATCAGCATGCCAGCTTTTTGTGATGCCTTCACCTGGTCCGAGCAGGAATAGACAGACAATTTGCCATTATGTCTAATTTAACGCCTTGCTGTCAAGGAGCGATCGCGGTTGTCGCCGTTGTTGCACCCATAAACCAAGACCCAAGCCCACCAGCAAAATGCTGACAAAATAGCCAAGGGAAAGGAGGCGCGATCGCAACGGTGGCTCTACGCCCTCAACTTCAATCTCTTGAGCCACTTTGAAGGATGAAAACTGACGAGCCGCACCGGGTTTGGGTGTGACTTCAACTTCCACTTGATAGGGTGCGCCATCAAAAAACTGTTGTTGCCATGCAAATTCACCTTGGTTATTGGGTGTTGCTTGATGAGCAAAGGCAACCCAGCCTGCTTCTAAAGATTTGGCTTTGATGTCAAACACCACATCAGTTGCTGGTTGACCCGTTTTAGTATCGATCGCCTGTACAACCAACTCAGCAGGTTCGCCTACCGTGGCATGGTGATGCCCTAACAGCTTCACTTCTAAGCCTTGTGTGTTCGCACTAGACGGCAAAGCGGCGATCGCCTTATCTCCATGCTCATGTTCGTGAGAGTGCTCATGGGAGTGAGACAGTTCAGCACTAATATTGACGACGAGTAGAGCAGCGATCGCGACCACAATGGTTCCGCTCAACAGCAACCGAACTCGCTGAGGGGCAATTTCTCCAGGTTGCAGTTCTTGCTTGCCGCCAATCACCCAGCCGCCACCGAAGCCTACCCCCAACAAAATCACGGCTAGGATGGCGAAGTTGCGATATTTAATTGAATTTTCGGCGACGGGCAAAGTTAAGGTTTGCTGAAAAGGTGCAAAGGCATTAGCAACGGTTGGTGTAACTTCGACTTGGAGTTGGTAGTCACCGCGAATCGGGAGCATTTGCTGAAATTCCAGTTGACCATTAGCGGCGATCGCCGCCAAATCCAGTAGCTTGGTGCCCTCAACAATGGGAAAGTCGGTGGGCAACCAAGGATTCGTAGGCGGGGTTAGCAGTTTGACACGAATGTTGGCATCTTGCAGTGGCTTCCCGGTTGCATCCAGCGCTTGTAGCGTCATTTGCACTGGATTTTGGGGCTGCGCGGCATCGGCCTCAAAGGGTAGTAACTGACTGGTAGATGGTTCAGTTGCCAGCTTCACCGATGGCTGTGGTAGTTGCGATCGCCCAACTGCACCATAGCTTAAAGCTCCTAGCAGCCCTAATAAGCTGAGGAGCGAAACGAGTTTAATTTTTGTCATTATGACTTAGAACCTTTGAGGATGCTGACGAGTAAGAATTCTGACGGAGCGCGAAATTCTAGTGGCAGCTAACACTCAAGGTATGGTGGCGTAGCGAGTGCATTTGATTGTGGGCGGCAGGATAGCTTGAGAAATAAACCGTCCAGAGCGTCAACGCACACAAGGAAGTAAATAAGGTGGCTTGCACAGGCACCGAAAGCGTCCAACGGACAGCCTGTTGCTGTAGAGAGCCAGAAGTCAGGGATGCAGTTCTCATGGTGTACCTCGCACTTTAGAGCTATAGAACTTCCCACCGGCGGGCATCCTGGCTAGGAAATTTTTACTTAGCTGAGCAAAAAATTCCTTCACAGTTGCGGGACAGCGTCGGATTTGCACCGAACTTTCCCCGTTACCTCTAGTGACTGTTCCTCACTAGAACCGCATGAGTAGGGCAATCATATCACTGTTTATTGACATAAAGGTTTTTGCCGCAAAACTGCAACCCCAGATTTTGGTTCTTAGCGCAGCATTTCTTCTAAGGCATGCTGGCTCCATAGCGTTTGGTATAGTCCAGGCTGCTTGAGCAGTTGATCATGGGTGCCCGTCTGCACAATGTGACCATGCTCCATGACAAAAATGCGATCGGCTGTGGCGGCAGCGGCGAGTTGGTGAGAGATAAACAGCACCGTTTTACGTTGTGTACCTTCCGACAAATTTTTCAGAATTTGGGTGGCGGTTTGGTTGTCCACGCTGGAGAGGGCGTCGTCCAAAATCAAAATGGGCGCATCAACCAATAAAGCTCTGCCTAGGGCGCTGCGCTGGCGTTGTCCACCAGATAACGTAATCCCTCGTTCACCTACCACTGTTTCGTACTGGTGCGGGAAATTGAGAATCTCTTGGTGAATTTGAGCTTGTTTGGACGCGTACTCTACCTCTGGCTGTTCTGCTAGAGGGTCGCCGTAGCGGATATTGTTCTTGACTGTGGTGCTGAAGAGGAAGCTGTCTTGGGGCACATACGCGATCGCAGATCGCAAATCCTGCAAGCGCAACTGAGTAATGTCGTAGTCATCGACAAACAGTTGCTCTGACGCAATATCCAGCAGTCGGGGGATCGCATTTGCCAAGGTGGACTTACCTGACCCAATTGGCCCTACGATCGCGACGGTTTCTCCCGGTTCGATTGTGAAGCTGACATTTTGCAGCGCTGGTATGACGGCGCCAGGATAGGTAAAGCTGAGATCACGGGCGCTGAGGCGACCTTTGACCTCTGCTAGAGCTAACGGCACCACATCGGGCTCGTTTTTGATCTTCGGTTCCACCGTCAAAATTGACTCGACGCGATCGATACTGACTTCACCACGTTGATAGGCTGTAATCGTGAAGCCGAGTAGTGCGGTCGGGAAGATCAGGCGTTCGACGTACAGGAGCAAGGCGATAAAGTCACCTACACTAAGCGCTCCCGTGGCGATCGCTCTGGCCCCCTGCCACAACAGCACCAGAATACTGAGGCTGGCAATGCCGATCAGCAGCGGAAACAAGGTATTACGGGTTCTAGCTAGCTTTAGGTTGGCCTTGAGCAGTTGCTGATTCAGTTGTCGGAAGGCTCGCCGCTCGTTTTCCTCTTGAGCGTAGATCTTAATCAAGGCGATGCCGCTCATGTCTTCTTGAATCAGATCGCTCATTTTAGACAGTTCTTCTTGCACCTCTAGCTGCTCATTGCGGAGGCGATCGCTAAACAAGCGCACCAACATCAACATGAACGGGTAAGGTGCGATCGCCAATAAGCTCAGCTTCCAGTCAATCGTCAGCATGACGGGCAAGGTCAAAGTATAGGCAAAGACGGTATTTGCCAAACTGAGCACAGCAAACCCCACCAACCGCCGAATATTGTCTACATCACTTGTCGCGCGGCTAATGAGATCCCCAGCGGTGTTGAGTGAAAAGTAAAACGGCTCTAGGGTTAGCAAGTGATTGAAGATCTTCTGCTTCAAGTCAAATTCCACCTGCCTCCCAGTGCCAAAGAGCAAAATCCGAGAGACCATGCGAATTCCCCACATGACCGACGCTAGGGCCAAAATCAGCCCTACATAGTACAAAACTTGGTCGAAGCTGAAGGTGACTTGAAGGTCGTCAACAGCGTCGCGGATGACCAGCGGGATATAAACCCCAACTAAATTGACGATCAGCAGCGATAAAACGCCTAAAACAGTAGTTTTCCAGTGGGGTTGTAAGTAAGCCGCAAGTTTCCGTAGCTGAGAGCGAGCCATGAGCAAAAATCCAGCAACCTTTTGATCATCCTAAACGAATTACCTCAGCAGCAGGCAACCCCTCTGCGAGCCGAGCTAAATGCCCAAAGGTGCGAGCCAGCCGCGTAAGAAGTAATAAACCGAGAGCAAATATTCCTCAATCACGCGAGTCGTGACCACCAGAGTGTCAGCGCTGGGGACAAAGTCGGCAATCCGTAATCTGCGCCTGAGACTGCCACCCGACTCAAACGTATAAAAATTTGTGGGTCGAGGAATGACTCGAATTCCTACCCTGGCAAAGGTTAAAGCGGCTCGCCTAGTATTCGTGGCAGAGGAAACTAAGATCACGCGATCGCCCAACCGCCGCTCCATCAAAATTCGTCCTACGGCGACAGCGCTAGTACGCACATCCACGCCAGTCGGTTCCACCACAATGTCGTCTCTAGCCACTCCCATATTGATCAGTAAGGTTTCAATGTCCCTCGCTTCCACGATTTCCTCAGGCTTGCCTTGCAAATCGCCCCTAGGGCCTGCACTGACGATCACCAAAGGCCTATTCCCTAGCCGTAGTTGGTCTTGATACAGTTGGGCAGCGTAAATAATGCGATCGCCCGTATCCGTTAGTTGAATCTGTCGCCGATAGGGTAGATTCGCCTGCGTCGTTCCCCATCCCAATACCACGATCGCTGCCGCTGTTTGTCCTTCTGGAGGGGTCAGCGTTGTCGGGCACTGAAGGTCACAAAGTTCCCGCCGTTGCTGATCGAACTGAATGGCGGCCTGCTCGGTTTTTTGGGCCAGTGCATAGGCCACAAAAGGAGTACTGGAAATTAGCAAAATTAACAGGGCAGCGATCACCAAAGTACCCCCCGGCTTTTTCAACCCGCCTTTATCCATCTTGGCGGCAGCAGCAGCTAGCAGCAACAACGATAAGCCAAGGGGCTTGAAGGGCAGCGATAACACGCTCCAAACTGTGGAGACAACTCGGCTGGTTGGCGTTAGGAAGGCCAGAATGATGAATAACACCATCACAAAGGCACCGAGCCAAGTGTAGTACTCCTTCGGAATCAGCTTCTGTAGGACGTACCAGATAATTATGCCGACTAGCAG
Organism: Trichocoleus sp. FACHB-591; assembly: GCF_014695845.1. Classification (NCBI taxonomy): domain Bacteria; kingdom Bacillati; phylum Cyanobacteriota; class Cyanophyceae; order Leptolyngbyales; family Trichocoleusaceae; genus Trichocoleus; species Trichocoleus sp. FACHB-591. The sequence goes on along the minus strand of NZ_JACJPA010000094.1, from coordinate 48,061 downwards.
CCACAGCAGAACTAAGGTTAATAGTTCAAACATTGCGGCACTTCCTCACATCACCAACTAGGGAGTTTTGCTTTACTGGCAGTACTAATGACATCGCTTGGTATGTCAGTTCTTGTCTGGACCCATTGATTTGCATTTGTGAATGTTCAAGCAACTCTCCCGTAGTTGGGCTAACGCTAGCATGAAGTGAGGACAACAAAGCATCATCAATCTGTTTTCCAGCCCGCTATTTGTGACTCTGAGACTCCACTGCCCCGCTACAAAAAACCACCCTGCCGTTTTAAGGACAGAGTGGTGGAACTAGAGCATGCTGTCTTTTTTCAGCCTTGAAAGTGAGGCGATCGCGACTGAGTTCGTGGGTTAGTAGGCCCCAGTTTTGGCAAAAATCACAAACACTGTTTTGAAGATGATTGTCAAATCGTACAGAGGGGTCCAATGGGTTTGGTAGCGCAAATCTAGCTCAACAATCTTCTCGAAGTCCTTGACTGAAGAACGACCATTCACTTGCCATTCTCCCGTAATACCGGGCTTGACACACAAGCGCTGCCAATGGTGCTCATCATAGTGAACAACTTCATCACCAGTCGGAGGGCGAGTGCCAACCAGACTCATTTCCCCGCTCAGCACATTCCAAAATTGGGGAAATTCATCAAGACTAGTGCGTCTCAAAAAACGACCGACTTGAGTGACACGAGGATCTTCGCGATTCTTGAAGATTAAGCCTTGGGCTTCGTTGGGAATCAGCGCCTTGAGAGCTTCGGCATTTTCCACCATAGAGCGGAATTTGCGGATCTCAAAAGGTCGACCATGTAGGCCGTAACGCTTTTGCTTATAGAAAATTGGGCCAGGGCTATCTAGCTTGATCGCGATCGCCACAGGGACGAACACGAGCGCCAGAATCAATAGGCCGATTACACTGCCGAAAATGTCAAGCAACCGTTTCGCTACAGAGCAGGTTGATGGATGAGGAACCTGAAAGACAGATTCCGGTACAGTGAAGGGGCTAGATATCGGAGACAATACAGAATGCGTCGTCATGACAAGCCTGTCACTATAGGACCGTAGAAGCACGTACGCACCACTAATATATAGACGGGACTCGATTAACAGTGATAGCCCTCTCCACAAGGCTTGTCCAAATCTTCATTGCCTGGTTCATAACTCTGCGGTTTTATAAAGATTTGATGAAGCGGCTTTGGAATTTCAGCCTAACGCGCGTAAGCAGCATTGCTGATAGTTGAAACCCTAAGTTAGCTGCTTGACCAGCCTGTCTTTATCTTCTAGATTTTGAATCCCTCAATTTGGTGGCCTCAAACAGCCGAAGCTCGGCGATCTCTACCCAAAAGATTTACCTAACACAAGACTTGAATTCAACTCGTTTGAGCTTACCCCTTCCTTCTAGGTCAGCCATCATGGACCTGCGTAAAACTTTTATCGAGCCAAATACCTTCAGGTCACTATGCTGAGCTAATGCAATTTGTGTTGGCTATTAAGGGCCGCTCAGGGATTGAATTGAATAGATTTGCGAACCTGGCGGGTTAATCTGGAGAAGATGCTACAACAGATGATTATTTAGGTCTTAGCTGAGTCAAATCATCGGTACTAGCTTGGCACCTTTGTACTCTGAAATATGGCTTTACAGCCCGAAAAGCTAGCTTCAGAGAGCAGTGATGCCTTGACAACTAACAGCTAAGAGTTTACGACTTTAGGGTGCAAACGCTAACTCATGCCTAGGAAACTAGGTTTTGGCTCAAACTGCAATCTGATGATAAGGACTCTGAGGCGTGGAAGTAAGAGTAAGCCGCTTAGAATCGATTATTCAGCAAATTGGTGAAGCTGTACTAGTGACCACCGAGACGATTGACCGCTTGGCGGAGCGTGTAGATGCTTTAGCAGTTCAGGTACAACAACAATCTCAACAGGTGCAGCAACAGGGATACCAAATCTTTGCTTTGAGCGATGCTGTGCAGACGTTGGCTGAAACCCAAAATCATTCCCTGGAGCGCTTAAATCACCTCACCGAGGCATTGGAACGCTTGGTTATTTCAATTGACGACAGCAGCAATAATAGTGACTATTAGGTTACTATCAGCCGCTCTCGGAGCTACTGCCTGCGGCTAGTCATCCTCATTTGGGATTGCTATAGTCATCCAGAGCAATCACGAAAACTGGTTGTCTGGTACGGAGCCTGGTACAGGTTTCGAGGTGTAAACCATCACTAATGGCAGACATAAAGTTAACGATGCCCCGACACTTGAGCTTAAGTAACGTAAATTTACGTATTAGTAAGCGATATTTTTACCCATGTGGGTGAGGGCCAAGCGGAAGGGTTGGCCACAAACTCTATAGGTAGGGACTAAAAGGATCGCAACTCCAATGAGACTGGCAGACAAACTGGCAAATGACTGGCGATCGCAACTTGAAACAGACTGCTCAGAGCAATCTGTGGCGCATCGGGAAAGTATTATCCGTTGGTTGATGGGAGAGGATTTAGCGCGCTTTGACACGTTAACTTCTGACCAACTCGCGATTGTTCAGCAAGCAATGGATTATCGCTATCGCATTTTGCAGCAGCGCTATCTGGGTGTAGGGCCAGAGCGGGCTTATCGTAAGCTAATTCAGCGCCTTAGCAGCTTATTTCTCATTCGTAACAAGATTAAGACTTGGGTCGCACTCAGCCGCGATCGCCAACGCTCTGTTGTGGATGTGTTGCAGGAAGTGATTCAGGAACTGTTGCAAAGTGACGGCTACATGCAACAGCAAGTCACTTGGATTGCTCAATGCACCTCAGACTCCCGGATGCGGAATAACTTGCTCCTAGCGAGTGTTGAGGAGTACTGCCTCAGACCCATCCGCAATCAACCATTGCTCGTCTATCGCTTTGTTAACTACTTGCGCCGCTCTCAACGCGGTGGCATGACTCAAGTTCCCAGTGGCGATTTAGTGCGGCTAGTTTCGGAAGAAATCACCCCCGATGAAGCCGAAAACCCCGTCAGCTTGCTCGACAATCAGGCCGTTTCTCAGTACCAAGACGAACAAGCTTGGGAAGAACAGCAGATGGCTCGAACTGCCGTGAAGCAATCGTTTGAGCAATACCTAGCGGAAAAAGTAGAGCCAGATGCAGCCCGTTGGCTACAGCTATATCTCCAAGGCCACTCGCAAGAAGCGATCGCTCGGACTCTAGAACTGCCGATCAAGCAAGTTTATCGATTGCGAGAGAAAATCAGCTATCACGCCATCCGGGTTTTCGCGCTGAAAAACGAACCAGAATTAGTAGCGAATTGGCTAGAGACTTCGCTGCAAGAACACAGCCTAGGATTAACGCCGGAGCAGTGGCAGCAATATGTCGATAAACTCACTCCAGAACAACGCCAACTGTTAGACCGTCTTCGGGAAGGCTGCACCCTAGAAGCGATCGCAGGTGACTTGAACTTGAAGACCAATCAAGTCATGGGGGAATGGAGCAAGCTTTATCTCGCGGCTCAAGAACTCCGTAGTGCCTCTTGAAATAACGGCAGTAACTGCTGAAGTTCTTTACACAATCTGGTTGAATCTGCTGAGCTTAATCCGGGATTTTAATGACTGGCCCGATTAGGATAGTAGGTAATCAAGTTTAATGAGTTTCTATGGCGTCTCCCTTAGGCGATCGCGGCGGGCGTCAGGACACCAGCCCTGGTAATCATCCCTCGTTATCGTCAACTCAAAGCGACGGTATGGCTTGGCTGGACTCCGCGCAAATGTTTCAGTTGATTGATAGCCTGCTCCCGTTTGAGGCTTGTCTCTATCACCAAGTGCTGCCTTTATCCGTAGAAGGGAGCCGCATGAACTTAGGCATGGTGAATTTAGAGGATACAGCCGCTTTAGACTATGTCCGCAGGATTTTGGCTTATATCAACTGCTCATTAGTCCCTCGCGCCATCTCCTCAGAAACTCATCAGAAAATGCTCTCTGCTTATCTCAGCCACGCAGACCAGCAGAAGCAGAAGTCGCAGAAAGCGGCTCCTAGGCTCGCTCAACCTTCTACGCCTAGCTCCACCTCCAAACCTCGCCCCGCCGATCCGTCAGAGCGCAACAACCAACCAACCCTAGTGGTGGACAGCCCCGAAAGGCTAGATATTCCTGGACTCAAAACGGACGAAACTGAGTTCATGGCACCAGCCGCAGCATCTCCTAGTCCTAGAAAACCTGCGTCTACCAAACCAGCTGCTAATTCTACCAAGCCGAATGCTGCGTCAGAGATTTCTGCGCCTCCAGAGGTGCCTCCGACGTCCGCTGTTCCGGCGTTGCCAGTCTTAGACGTGCACCCACAACATTTATCTAGCTCGATTGAGGTACTCACTGCCCTGCCGCCCAAGGATTTGCTGGATGAACTGCTAGGGCGAGTCTTGGTGGGTGGGATTGGTCGGCTTTATTTTGAGCGACAGCAACATCAGGGACGGATTCTGTGGAGCCAAAATGGGGTTCTGCAATCCGTTTTGGAAAATTTGCCTGCTGCTGTCTTCCAAGGCGTGATCAACGAACTGAAGCGGCTGACAAACCTGCCCATGATTCCTGTCGAGAAGCCGAGGCAGGAAGAAGTCGAGCGCCTGTATCAACAGTCTCGCCTCCTGTTACGGTTTCGGGTTATGCCTGGTACCTATGGAGAAGAAGCCACACTACAGGTTTTACGAGGGGCAGCCTTAAAGTTTTATCAGCAGCAGCAATTAGCTAACCTCAGCCGAGATGCTTTGGGTATTGCTCAGCAATTGCAGCGCAAGTTGGATGAAATTCGCGATCGCACCCAAACGGATTTGAGCTTGAATGGTACGCCCCTAGACGCTTTGCCTGCTCTGAATCAGCTTCTACAAAGTGTCGATCAGCAACTCAAGAATTTGAATGCCTTTCAAGCTGCTAATGCTGTGGACGAGTCAGAAGAAGACGCTTAATAACGCTGGGTTAGAAGTAGTCCCAGCAGAAGGGAGGCGTGCATTGCCAAGCGGCATCCAACTTTTGCAGCAAAGCGCGATCGCCCTCGTACTCAATTTCTCGCGTCCAAACCATTTCTGTCGCCCGTCGCAAGCCACAAAACAACTCTGTCAGGTGCTCCACAGAGGTTTTCAACACCGCTGGCACAGGCTGAGCTACGGGATGCATGCGTTCTGCCGTAAAGTTGGCGGTGATCGTCTGGTCGCCCAGGATTGGATCGCTGACTTGGAAAGTCAAGATAAAGGGAGAACCCTGCTTGACTGGACGGAGCCGAAAAGCGGTGGTTAGATCCACCAAGCGCCACATAAAACCCCCGCCAATCTCGCCAAAGCGATGGGTAAAGCCATAGAGGCGGGGAGCTTGGTTCACCTCTAAAACTCGGTGCTGTTCCCGCACTAAATAGGGAAACGGGTCTTCTGGGTAAGTGTTCCAAACTACGGTGTGCACTTGGTCCCGCAACGCTGAGAGAAAACCTAAAATGCCGCGGTAAGCATCAGCGTTTAGCGCCACCCATTCTTGCACCACCACAGAGAGCGTACCGGGAAGAGAATCCGCAGCTGCATATTGCAGAATGATGTAGCCGAGCAGCTTGCCTGCTTCTTGATAACAGTAGATTTCTTTTCCGGGTTCTGGCTTTAGGCGAGGTTGCCACTGTAGCTCTTGCCGCTGCAACCACCCATTCCGCCGCAAAGCTGAGCGTTGATATGCGTCTTGCAGGGCTGGTTGATGGTGTTTCGGGTCGTAGGGCACCATACCAAAGCGTTCTGGATACAGCGGTAGATGCTTTGCCGCCACGGCATATTGGTGCAGCCGTCCCACCCAAGCCCAACCCAATTGTCGATAGAAGCCGTGCTGAAAGGGGTAAAGCATCGCTAGGGGAATCTGCTGCGATCGCCATTCTTGTACCCCTTGCTCCAACATAAACCGCGCAATTCGCTGGCCCCGTCGCTCTGGAGCCACCGCCACCCCAGCTACTCCCGCTGTGGTAAACCCTTGCCCTTCCAGCACGACGCTGAGGTCAAGCTGAGCATAGGTTGCAACGGCCTGCCCAGTTAAGTCATCCACGGCAAGCATGTGCTGGCGACCGGGTAGGTTCAGCCCTTGGCCATACCAATCGCGTTCAATCTCGGCAGGCGATCGCAAGGGAGCAAAGGCTAATCGGTCTAAGTTGACGACTTGGGGGAGGTCGGTTTCTTCGGCTTGCCGCAGCGTAATTCCGGTCAGGTTTGTGGTCATGACTCAGCCAGTCTGAAGGCTACATCCCTAGGTTATCTTTCCTACCAAGAAATTTACCCATAACATAAGCCTTCCCTCAGAAAATATAACTAGAGAAGTGGTGAGAGGGCTGAGAGAGGGGCGATCGCACTATCACCTCTAAGTTTGAGCTGCACTATCTGACCATAAATTTTTTCAGACAAGAGTATACTTTCTATTACTCTTTTACCAAAGTTTCACAAAGATTGAATAAATAAAAATCTTCAACGAACAATTTTTGACTTACTAATGACAGACAAATGAATTTTGATACTATTGGAAAGTGAGTTTTCTAAGAACTCATCAGTAATTCTTCAACACAATTAATATGCAGAGAAATTGGATACACGAGTTAGAAGAATATCTAGCAGAGAAGTATGCCAATCTTCCAGTTCATGAGTCTGTAGCAGATGATAAACCTGCTTTGCGTATCGATCCTGCCCTAGACAGCGATGAAGCAAAATATTTTATCTTAGGGCTAGAAGCACAACTCTTTAGTATTGATGAGGGAGGCTATGCTCAAAGTTCCCTTCTACTGACAGCAAGTGGAAGCAAAGGGCAACAAAAAGGTTTTCAACTATTCTGGCATTTTGCTTATAAGGGTCGTAGGACACGGGCTTTATTTCGGGAGGGTATTAGTCAACTTTCAGCTGCATCAGCATTAATCTTGAAATATGGCTGGGACATATCCCAGGTGCAGATAGAAGCGAGAAGAGAGGATTTTGGAGCGCTAGCTCGTGGGGTTGATCTAGTCATAAAATCTCATGCTGGCAACATTATGATCTGTGGAGAGGTGAAAAAAGATAGCCGAGAATTTGAGAAATTAATTGAAGACTTTCATTATTGCTGTCAACAGGGCCAACATAGTAAAAGTGACTGCAAATGCAAGTCAAATCATCCTAAATATGAGCTTTGCGCTTTTGCGAAACCCTTATATTTTTGGGCCGTTGCCCCAGGCCGAGAGATTTGCTACAAGTTGTCTTACCGGGACGAACAAATACTTCTAGAAGAAGTCGTCTCACTACCTCATCGCAGCGAAATATAAGTACCTGCTTGATGCATCTTTGTTGCTAATATATTTGGTTCTTACATTAGTCAACAGCTGTTTTTATCCAACGGGTTTCTGATTTGTAAAGCTTGAATCAAGCGATCGCAGCCTAAGTAGGTATTAGTTAGAATGCCTGTTCAAACCAAAACTCAAGTACTTGATCTTTTGAAGCAACATCAACAGGAATTACGGCGTTTTGGTGTTCAACGTTGTGGTATTTTTGGTTCCTTTGTGCGCGATACTGCAATTCACGAGCAAAGTGATGTTGATGTTTTGGTCGTTTTTGAGCCAGAGCAAAAGACATTCGACAACTTCATGCACCTGTCTTTTTTTCTAGAAGACCTCTTTGGCCGAGCCGTTGACCTACTTACAGTTGAGTCTTTAAGCCCCTACATTGGCCCACGCATTCTTGAAGAAGTTGAATATGTCTCTGTCAGCCCGTGAATATTTACAGCACATTCTTGATGAGACCGCTTACATCCTGGAAAGTTCTGCGGGTCTAGAGAAAGTAACCTTTGTGCAAGACGAAACACTCAAACGAGCTTTTGTGCGGAGTATCGAAATAATTGGTGAAGCAGTCAAGCAAATTCCTGAGCCTTTACGTCAGAAATACCCTGATATTGAATGGCGAGCAATGGCTGGGATGCGCGATCGCCTAATTCACAACTATTTCGGCGTTGACTACGACATTGTGTGGGATGTGATTGCCAATAAAATTCCTTCACTAGATGCAGAGATTCGACAAATTTTGGATCAAGAATATTGATCAAGGAAAGGAGAAGAGTTTTGAATTAGCTCTCCTCCTTTCCTTGATTTATTAAAGTTGCCGAGCTTTAAACGATCGCTGCCGCAGATTGAGGCCAACGATTCACAGCGTTGCCCACTACTGCTAGCTCTTTCATCAATTGGTCAAAGCGATCGGGTGTGAGGGATTGAGGGCCATCGGAGAGGGCTTTCTTGGGATTGGGATGGACTTCGATCATCAGTGAATCAGTGCCACCTGCGATCGCCGCCATTGCCATTGAGGGAACGTACTCCGCTCGACCTGTCCCATGGCTGGGGTCGATCATGATCGGTAGGTGAGTGAGCGATCGCAGCACAGGCAACACGGAAAGATCCAATGTATTGCGGGCATACTGGCGATCGAAGGTGCGAATGCCACGCTCACACAGAATCACATTAGAGTTTCCCGCAGCTAGAATGTACTCCGCTGCCATCAGCCATTCTTCGATTGTGGCCGACATCCCCCGCTTCAGCAGCACAGGCTTATCTTGAGCCCCAACTTTCTTTAAGAGCGAGAAGTTTTGCATATTGCGGGCACCGACTTGCACCACATCTGCCACTTCAGCAATTTTGTCCAAATCAGCCGCGTCCATGACTTCGGTGATAATTCCTAAGCCACTGGCATCACGAGCTGCGGCCAGCAGGTTCAGAGCGCTTTCCCCGTGACCCTGGAAGGCATAGGGTGAAGTCCGAGGTTTGTAGGCACCGCCCCGCAGAAAATGGGCACCTGCCGCTTTGACGCGCCGCGCCGTTTCCACAATCATTTCTTCGTTTTCAACTGAGCAAGGGCCAGCCACAACCACGACCGGGTGATGCTCACCAAAATGGACGGGACCATTCGGTGTAGAAACGACAACATCGCTCGCTTCTCCGTGGCGGTACTCGCGGCTAGCTCGCTTAAACGGTTGCTCAACTCGTAAAACTTGTTCGATCCAAGGGCTAATTTCTTGGATTTGTAATGGGTCTAAGTCAACTGTTTCACCCACTAGACCCACGACAACTTTATGTTTCCCAACGATCTTTTCTGGTGTCAGACCCCAAGTTGTGAGTTCTTGGGTAATACGAGCAACCTCGGCTTCCGGCGAGCCGCTCTTCATAACCACAATCATGCTGAAGTCCTCATGCTTAGAAGAGAGCGATTAGACTTAACGAACTATCCTATGTTTCAGGATAGCGATAACTGAATGGCTTGTGGTCTGACTGAGTTGAATTCAGCGATCGCCAAGAAAAATTCGCCCCGAAAAACTCAAGGCGAATCTTTTTGCTGTTTTGCAGAGCGCCACGCTCCGGTCATGCGGCCCCAGTTGATAGCAAACTCTGAGGCTCCTAGTAAGCTACCTGGTGCTTCTTCGTCCCAAGAGGCTGAGAGTACCCCATAGGTCAGTCCCAAAACTCCTAGACCAAAAAAGCCCATGCTCACTAGTACGACTACTACGTTGGGCAGTTTGATCCAGTCGTGGCTGACAACCCAATAAGCCGCAAAAAATGTAGCCATCCCTAAACTCGTAGGGATGCCACAGAAAAAAGCCATCCGACGAGCCATACGCTTGCTGACTACATCCGGAATCGCCATTTCCTGCTGAGAGGATTTTTGCGTACTGGCTTTGGGTTGGCTCTCTTGCTTCACAACTGGTTGAGGCTTAGAGCTTTCTGTTTTGGCAGCTTTTTTACGATTTTTAGTAGGTTCAAAAGGTAGGCGTGCTCGATCGTCAGATTCAGGAGCCATAACCGCTTACCCTCTAACCGCGAATGCCTAGCCGACCGATCAAAGCTCTATAACGTCCCTGATCTTGTTTCAGGATGTAAGCGAGTAACTGCTTACGATGACCGATCATTTTCAAGAGACCACGACGAGAGGCGTGATCTTTTTTGTTGGTCTTCAGGTGGTCACTCAGTTTGTTGATCCGCTCTGTGAGCATGGCAACTTGGACATCAGCAGAACCAGTGTCAGTCTCGTGAACCTGGTAGTCAGAAATGATTTCGTGCTTACGCTCTTGCAGCAGGGCCATGGATGCAGTTACTTCCTAATCATAAGTTCAGCAGTCTACCATCCTACCACAAGGATGCTGGACATTAAGCGTGAAACTGCTAAGGAGCACAGAATAAATAAACCTCAGACTTCTCCCCAAACCCCTCTCCCAAGAGGAGAGGAGCTTTGAACAAAAGCTTAGGATTGCCAAACAAACACCTGAGCTTCGTAGCTACCCAAATCAACGATGAGGTTGTGGTCTCCCGACTCTACATCGTAGTCTCTGGTCCACTCATGCCAGGTGCCGTTGGCTGGGAAGTTGGGCACTTGATAGCCTGCCAAAAATTGGTCAGAGAAGTTGGCAACAACAGCCACTCTAGAACCTTCATCATTCCAGCGGGTATAGGCTAGGACTTTGGCTTCTGGGTTCTCGTGGAAGAAATCGACATTTTCGGTATACAGGGCGTGATTGCTCTTGCGGAGTTGAATCAAGCCTTTGTAGTAATCCCACAAGCTGCGATTCAGGTCATTTCCTAGCAAGGGCCATTCAATCTTGGCTTGGTCAACGGTTTTGTATTTGTACTCGCCAAACTCTTCACCCATCCAAACCAGCGGCACGCCCATTGCTGTCATTAGCAGCACTGCCCCTAGTTTGGCGCGCTTGAAGGCTTCTTCGTCAAAAATTTCGCGATCGCCCAGCTCGGCCAGGATGTGGTTGTGGTCGTGGTTGGTGAGGTAATTGACGATGTTGGTGGCTCCCATGAAGCCTTGCCGTCTAGCGTCAATCACATCTTTGAGCCGCTCCAGGTCAAAAGTATCGCCACAAATATGCTCTAAAACGCAGTGATAGAAACTATCGTGCCAGCAGCCATCCATCGGGCCATCGACGTTGGTGATGCTAGGGTTTTCGGGAATATGCTCGGCAATGTTGTAAAACGGTTTGCTACCTGCGGCTTGTTTCGCCTCTTGCACCAGCCAGTGCATAAAGTCGTAGTTGGCGATTTGGCGAGCGGCATCGTAGCGAACGCCATCAATATGGTATTCCTGTGTCCAGAAGCGCACAGTATCACCCGCAAACCGCCGAGCGGGATAGGTGTCTAGGTTTTCGTCGTAGTGCTCGTAATTAAATTCTGGTCCCCAGTTGTTGTCGGGGTCACGGGGTTCGTGGTGATACCAGTAGTCGTGGTCGATTTGGGTCAGGGGGCTTTCAGCTTCGGAGTGGTTGTAGATCCCATCCATGATCACGCGAATGCCACGGCCATGACATTCATCGATCAGGCGCTTTAGCTCCTCGGTGGTGCCATAACTAGATTCTGTCGCGAAGAAATAACGGGGGTTGTAGCCCCAGCTGTGGTCACCTGGATACTCTTTGACGGGCATCAATTCGATCGCGTTAATGCCTAGATCGCACAGGTAGTCTAACTTCTCAATCACGTGCTTGTATTTGCCACGAGCGTGGGGATCGTCTTCACCACCGGAAAAGTCGCCCACGTGCATTTCGTAAATAACCAGTTCATGGTCGGGCGGCAAGGGTTTGTCGTCATGTTGCCAGACGTAAGTATCGACAATTCTTTCCCCATCTTTAATCCGCACCACACCGTTTTGAGTAGGGTTATCAATATCCGTAGCGTAAGGGTCATTGACATCTACCCACTGATCGGGTTCAAAAAACCAGCTTTTTGATTGCACCCGGAATTTATATTGATAAACGCCATCTTTGAGTTCAACAGTGGTGCGAAAAAAACCATCTTTGTCTTTTTGCATGGGGATCTCTTCCCAATCAGAAAAAGACCCGACTAAAGCAGCACCTTCGTTATAGGGAGCAAATAAATTAAATTCAATAGGGCTTGACATAAAACTTTTGAAAGCAGTTGAGTTGAATCTAGGACGATTCTCTGATTTTTTTCTGAATTAAATCATCCCGCTAGGGTAAGGACAATCACAGGTCTGCTTTACTTTGATTTATGTCTTTAGGATGGGGGCGATCGCAATCTGATGGAAATTGAGGCATGAGAACAAACCGGGCACCTACAAGAAGTGCCCCTACAAGCAATAGGCGTGGTTGGTTTTAGGAAATAGGCGAATTAAAGCAGCTTTTAAGGCTGGTAGATAAATACTTTCGCTGCAAAATCTTTTAGTTCCGTAGTGAGGCAAGCATTTTCTACTTGGTATTGGCGATCGTTCAACCATTCATACCAATTGCCATCTTCTGGAAACTGCGGAATTTGATATTCAGGGAAGGATTGATCAGAGAAATTAGCAACGACTACGACTCTGGAACCCATATCGTTCCAACGCACGTAAGCTAATATTTGATTCTCGATATGTTCGTAGAAGAAATTAACATTGCTAGTTTGTAGCGCCAGAATCTTTTTCCGTAGAGCAATGAGCTTTTGATAGTACTTGAGTAAGTCTTGGTTAAAGTCTTGTTCTAATAAATGCCACTGCAATTTGTTTGGCTGAGTAGTCGTTTCGGTTTTGCGCTTGTACTCACCAAACTCGTCGCCCATCCAAATCATCGGCAGACCCATTGCGGTCATCAGCAAGACTGCGCCTAACTTGGCGCGTTGAAACGCTGCTTGGTCAAAAATGCCGCGATCGCCTAGTTCGGTCAAGGTGCGTTCGCGATCGTGGCTGGCGAGATAATTCACGACAGAAGTGGCACCCGCAAAACCTTGGAACTTACCATCTAAGGCTTCTTTGAGCTTGGCTAAATCGAACCTATCGCTGCAAATATGCTCAATTGCAAAGATGCGGAAGCTTTCATGCCAACAGCCTTCAAAGGGGCCATCCGGTTCTGTAACGCAAATGGCCTCTGGAATATGCTCAGCAATGTTGTAAAAAGGTTTGTTGCCTGCGGCTTTGGTCGCTTCCTGGGTTAGCCAGAACAAAAAGTCGTAGTTCCCCAACTGGCGAATCGCATCGTAGCGAATGCCGTCAATGTGGTACTCCTGCACCCAATATCGCACGACATCGCCAATAAACTTCCAGGCTGGTTTGATGTCCAGGGTTTCATCGTAGCCATCGTAGTTAAACTCTGGCCCCCAGAAGTTGTCTGGGTCATCTGGATAGTGCATGTCGTGGTAGTACCAGTAGTCGCGATCGATCTTGAGGAGCGGGCTTTCCCCGTCTGAGTGGTTATAGATGCCATCGATCAAGACCCGAATGCCGCGCGCATGACACTCATCAATAAATTTTTTCAAGTCTTCTGGATTCCCGTAGCTGGACTCAGGGGCGAAGAAATAACGCACCAAGTAGCCCCAGCGGTAATTGCCGGTGTATTCCGTCACGGGCATGAGTTCAATTGCGTTGATGCCTAGCTCAACCAAGTAGTCTAGTTTGGCGATCGCAGCGAGAAAATACTCCCCCAACGTGACCCCTCCAATTTCACCTACGAAATCTGCAATGTGCATCTCATAAATGACCAGTTCCTCGTTGGCGGGTAGAGGCTTGTCATCGTGCTGCCATTCGTAAAACGTGCTGACCTTTTCCCCATCTTTGACGCGCATCACGCCATTTTGAGTGTTGAGGTCGATTTCGGTGGCGTAGGGATCGTTCACATCGAGCCACTGACCGTGCAAGTACTCAGTCTTGGACAGCACCCGAAATTTGTATTGATAAACTCCGTCTTCCAATTCTACGGAGGCCCGATAGTAGCCATCTTCTCCCTTGGTCATCGGCGTCTCCTGCCAGTCTGAGAACGATCCGATGAGTGCCACTTTCTCGACACGGGGAGCAAATAAGCTGAACTCAATAGGGCTTACCATAGATATCCTTTAGAAAACGGAAATTGAAATTGCTGAGAGCTTTATTACCAATTGTGAATTTTTTCGCTCAGCAACCACATCAGTCTCCAGGAGCACAGACAGCGACCAGAAGAGTGGTTTTCTATTGGCTAAGCCAGGCGATCGCTTCCCGAATCCAGGCATCGGGTTCAGAATTTTTTGCCAAGCTAGTATTTTGCCCTACGGCTTGCAGCGCTTGCATAATCTCGTCGCTGGTATAGCCCAAAGCCAGTAGCGTCATTTCGACATCTTCTTGAATTTCAGGGGTGGGGCCAGCCGAGGGCAAGCTGGACAAGCCTGTATGTTGCCGCCACTCGGCCAGCTTGGTTTTGAGTTCTAGGGCAATCCGTTCTGCGGTTTTAGCTCCCACACCAGGGGTACGGGCCAAAGCTTTCGTGTTGCCAGAAACGATCGCTTGCACTAAGTCTTGCAGCCCCATTTTGTCTAGAAGCGCTACGGCGAGCTGAGGACCAATACCGCTAACGCTGACCAGTTGCCGAAACAAATCCCGTTCAGCAGCGGTGCCAAAGCCAAACAAAATCATTTGGTCTTCTCGCACTTGTAAATGCGTGAAGATTTGGACAGGCTCTCCTAAATCAGGCAACTGTTGAATTAGGCGAGGGACTACTTGGATGTCATAGCCCACTTGGTTGACATCTAGAGTGAGAGTGACCCGATTGCTGGGATTTTTTTGGATGCTGGCGACGGTGCCCTTGAGATAACCAATCATCGTTTAGCAAAAGTTTAGAGAAAGCCGAAGTAGTTCAGACCTTCCAGAATACCGCCCGCACAGTGAGCTTTGGCTAAGTAGTGGTGCTCGAAGGGGTTGGCTTCGTGCCACGCCAACATTTCCGGTTGGGCATTGCCGACAATAATTCCCCGCTCCTTCTCCACTGAGAACAAAGCACAATCATTGCCAGAGTCACCGCACACCACAGTTTGGGCAGAGTCAATTCCCCAGGTTTGCCGCAAAAATGCCATTGCCATGCCTTTGTCTGCTTGGCGAGGCAAAATATCAAAGTCTTTGCCACTGCTATAAATCAGCTTTACTTCCAAACCGCGCTGTTTTAATAACGCTTCGATTTGTGGCAAAACTTCAACAGCGGCTTCTTCCGTCAAGAAATAACTGACCTTAAAAGGACGCTGTTCTGGCTCGGGTTGAGGTACTAGATCCGCAAAATGCGCCCCGGTAGCCACCACCACATCTCGATCCCAGTTGTGGGAGAGCTTTTCTGACCAAGTTGCATCTGGGGCATCACTACCGTTGTAATAAATTTCGGTGCCCACTGCCACGACGAGGGCATCTGGCTCTAGCAATTGCTGTTCGGCTTTGAGTTCCTGGTACGACGACAGCGATCGCCCGGTACTATAAACAATTTTGGTGCCATGCTCTTGGCGATGCTGGGCTAGCTTTTGGTTCAACACTTGGAGGGCGGCGGCATCTCCTACTAGAGTGTTGTCCAGGTCGGTTACAAATAGAAATTGCGTCACAGCTTCTTTACGCTCCGGTCACTCCATGAAAAGTTTAAGGGGAGCTTGCTGGAAATCGCTTCCTCTTCAGGAAGAATCATGATTGGAAGGCTGCGATCGCTCAAACCATTTAGAACCAGCCTAAATCTCGTCAATAGATGTCCTTAAAATGGGAGATTCTAAGCTGGCATGAAGCTGCAATATTGCAAGAAGTAGTGAGCAACGACCTGCGATCGCTCGATGGCTGATGGTGCTTTTGCGATCGCTGAGATTGGCTTGATTTAGATTTAATTAGCAGGAGAGAGTCCCATCAATTCGCGATTTCCTTGGCTGCCCCAGTTCAACGCCCAAGTTTGGATTCTGGTTTTCGGTCGATTGCTCTCTCAAGTGGGAAGTGGTTTTACCCTATTTTACGCTCCCATTTTTTTCGTCAATCAGGTGCATTTGTCGGCAGCAGCTGTTGGTTTGGGTTTAGGTAGCGCCTCCATTTCTGGTGTTTTAGGGCGACTAGCGAGTGGCTCCTTGAGTGACTCTCCGCAGTTCGGCAGGCGACGAACCTTGCTGCTGTCGGCACTGGTTTCAGCGATCGCTTCTTTTGTCTTGGCTGCAACGACCAACTTCCCTATCTTTGTCATCGGCAATTTGTTGATGGGCTTGGGCTTAGGCTTGTACTGGCCTGCCACCGAAGCGGTCGTGGCCGATCTGACCACTCCAGACCAACGTAATGAAGCTTACGCCTTGACTCGGTTGGCTGATAGCTTGGGCTTAGGTTTGGGCGTGATACTTGGAGGAGTGCTAATCAGTGCTACGGGGGCTTATCGGACTTTATTTATTCTTGATGGCATTTCTTTCGTCGTCTTTTTTGGGGTGATTTACGCCGCGATCGCTGAAACCGTTAAACCCAAAAACGAGCCTCAGCAGTGGCTAAAAGGCTGGGGTGTGGCCCTACGCGATCGCGCTTTGCTGGTCTATGCATTGGTCAATATTCTGTTCACCACCTATGTCTCCCAAATCCAGAGCACGATGCCGCTGTACTTTAGCAACTTTGTCTCAGTGGGTAATTCTGGACAGGGGTTTGCTCCGAAAGAAATCAGTGCTTTGTTTACAGCCCACTTAGTTTTATCTGTGTTGTGTCAACTCCCTGCTGCTCGTTGGCTCAATCGCTTCAGTCGTCCCCATGCCTTGATGATCTCGGCTTTGATTTGGGCGGTAGGCTTTGTGTTGGTGTGGGCCACTGGCATCAGTAACAGCGGGCAATGGTTGTGGGCTGGGTTAAGTTTGGCAGTCCTGGCGATCGCGAATGTCGCCTACACGCCTGCCGCTTCTTCACTAGTAGTCGATCTGGCACCAGAATCCCTACGCGGTGTGTACCTCTCAATCAACTCGCAATGCTGGGCGATCGGCTATTTTATCGGCCCTCCCTTGGGCGGTTGGGCACTGGATCAGTCCAAGTTTGTGGCTTACAGTTTTTGGTTGGGCTTAGCTTTAAGCATTGGCGTTGCTTTGTTGATTCTGCAATATCTGCAACACCTCATTGTGCGTTCCCCTTAGTCTGTAGCCGTTTCTAACCTAGAGGATGGCCTAGACGCTGGAGCACTTGAGAGATCTGATAGCCCAAACCTGGATCGGGAAGCATTTGGAGCAATGGTTCTATAGCTTGTGGATCACCCAACTCAGCCAAAGCATCAACCGCGATCCGGTGTAATCCTCTAAAATCTACCCGGCTGCAGCATCCTGACCTCTTCACCCCAAGGAATACACACCCTGACTTGTTTTTTAATACCTCTACTAAAGCATGTACAGCTCTAGGATCTTTCAGACGCCCCAATGCTTCTGCTGCTTTCCAACGCACCCAGTTTTCGGAGTCTTGCAACGCTTGAATTAAAGCAGGCACACAACTAGAGTCACCCAATACCCCTAGACTCTCTGCTGCTCGATAGCGTATCGCACCTTCAGAATCTTGCAACGCACGGGTTAAGTAAGGCAATGTAGACTTGCCAAATGCTGGCAAGACGCCTACAGCTTGCCAACGCACCCAACTGTTGGCGTTGTAAATATCTTCTAGAAGCCAAGTATATTGAGGTTGAGTATCTACTGGAAGTGGAGTAGCAGCTCCTAAACAAAATTTCACCCAACGGCGGATCTGAATTGGTTCGCCAACCATCCTTTGCACTTCGTGAATCCAGTCCTGAAGAGTCATATTACTGTCGTGCAAGCAGGGTTGTCGGAGCAGAGGCAAGATTGCAAAATGCTCTTGAATCAGGCTAGCGATGATCTGGTCAGACGTAGCGATATCAACTTCATCAACTTGATTTTCGCTTTCAAAACCCTGCAAAATCCGAGTCCGCTCTTGAGCGATCGCTTCTGGAGATATGTCCGCAATGCTGGCATAGGACACCACAGTAGTACATACCTGCATGGCGATCTCTTTAGCCAGATTCTTAAATATCTCTCTCTGGGCAACTGACTCAGTTTTGCAGGTTAATTCTACTAAACTCCCAACATGCCCCTCTGAATGGATGTAGGACTCAATCACGCCAGCCTTGAGGGCTTGTTGGATGGGATCAGCCACCCCATTAAGTTCAGTCTTGGCCATTGGGGTGATAGGGGCAGCGGGCAGTTTGGGTTGAAAGCCCATCCACTGCAAAATTCTTTGTTCATCCCAGCCATTTTGCTCATCCCAGCCATTTTGGACTAACAATTTCCAGCAATCCATCATGCCTAGACCTGTGATCTCGCGAACTCGTCTCACTATTGCTCGACGGGCTTCTCGACGGGCCTCTAGACTGGGACTTTCCATATCACATTAACGGCGGCGTTCTTGGAGTTTGCGATAGACGGCTTTGATGTCTACTTTGTGGTGGGCTAGGGCTACTAGGGTGTGATAGAACAAATCAGCTACTTCTCCGGCGATCGCCTCAGCATCGTCATCCTTAAAGGCCATCACGACTTCGGCTGACTCTTCACCAATTTTCTTGAGGATTTTGTTGTCGCCACCCGCCAAGAGTTTGCAGGTGTAGGAGTCGGGGCTAGGGTTGTCGCGGCGATCGCTAATCACACCAAACACTTGAGACAGCGTATCGGCGGGAGGAGGGGTAACGCCACCATCGACTTGATGGAAGCAACTGCGCTCTCCGGTGTGGCAGGCAATATCGCCAATTTGCTCCACACTGACCAACAACGCATCACTGTCGCAGTCATAGCGCAGCGATCGCACCTTTTGGGTATGACCAGAAGTTTCTCCTTTATGCCAAAACTCAGCTCGTGAACGGCTCCAAAACCAGGTTTCGCCCGTTTCCATTGTCTTTTGCAAAGACTCCCGATTCATCCAGGCCATCATCAACACGGTGCCATCGAGGTAATCTTGCACAATGGCGGGCACCAATCCCTGTTCGTTGTAGCGAATTTGATCTACAGGGATAGCTTGACGAAAAGCAGTTGATTCAAGAGCAGACATAACTTCAGAAGTTCCAGCGGAGGTTGGTGCAACGTTAACCCGTCTAAGATATCATCGCGCGATCGCGACCGAACTTCTAGCTCTAGCAAAACTTGGGGCGATCGTTACAGAAAATCTTGAGTAACTCAAAGTCCCTCAATCATTTGGCAGGCAAATTTATAGCACTCTCCAGCTTGGCATGCCCTTCCTGATTCGTAGCGAAGGAAGTCATGCGGCTCCTAGAAATGGGATAATTGACTAGCATAGCTTCTGGCCGCACAGTTCACGCCTGTCTATCGGTGGATATTGAACCAGTACAAAGTCTTTGGGTTGGAGGGAGCAGCTTGCCACTCTCTAGCTCTACGCCCGTGGAAACTCCAGTTTTAGGTCAGACTTTAAAGTTAAGAAAAACATCAGGAGAGAACCTTGGTTGTCACGACACTTAAAACCACTAAGTCAGAGGAAATTTTCGCAGCTGCCCAAAAACTAATGCCAGGGGGCGTTAGCTCTCCAGTGCGTGCCTTCAAATCTGTGGGTGGTCAGCCCATCGTTTTCGATCGCGTCCAAGGAGCCTACGCTTGGGACGTAGATGGCAACCAATACATTGACTATGTGGGTAGCTGGGGGCCAGCCATTTGTGGGCATTCCCACCCTGAAGTCAACAAAGCCCTGCACGAAGTCCTAGAGAAAGGCACTAGCTTCGGTGCGCCCTCCGCGCTCGAAAACATTCTGGCTGAAATGGTGATTGATGCCGTTCCCAGCGTGGAAATGGTGCGCTTCGTCAACTCTGGTACCGAAGCTTGCATGTCCGTGTTGCGCTTGATGCGAGCCTTCACTGGACGGGAGAAAATCGTCAAGTTTGAAGGCTGCTACCACGGCCACGCTGATATGTTCTTGGTTAAGGCAGGTTCAGGCGTTGCCACTCTCGGCTTGCCTGATTCTCCTGGCGTGCCCAAGTCCACCACTGCCAACACCTTGACAGCTCCCTACAATGACCTCGATGCCGTGAAAGTCCTGTTTGCGGAGAATCCTGACCAAATTGCTGGGGTGATTCTAGAGCCTGTCGTGGGTAATGCTGGGTTCATTCCTCCCGATGCGGGTTTCTTGGCTGGCTTGCGCGAGATTACTCAAGAGCACGGGGCTTTGCTGGTATTTGACGAAGTCATGACTGGCTTCCGGATTTCCTACGGTGGTGCTCAGCAAAAATTTGGCATCACGCCCGACCTGACCACAATGGGTAAAGTGATTGGCGGTGGTCTACCAGTGGGTGCTTATGGTGGTCGCCGCGACATTATGGCGATGGTTGCTCCTGCTGGCCCTATGTACCAAGCTGGCACCCTTTCCGGTAACCCCTTGGCGATGACTGCTGGCATCAAAACTCTGGAACTGCTGCGGCAGCCTGGCAGCTACGAGCATCTCGATCGTGTCACCAAGAAGCTGGTGGAAGGTCTGCTGCAAATTGCTCAAGAAACAGGTCATGCAGCTTGCGGTGGCAGCATCAGCGGTATGTTCGGCTTCTTCTTTACCGAAGGCCCAGTTCACAACTACGAAGACGCCAAAAAGTGCGACCTCACCAAGTTCAGCCGTTTCCATCGCGGCATGCTAGAGCGGGGCGTTTACTTAGCACCTTCGCAATTTGAAGCAGGCTTTACTTCTTTGGCGCACACCGATGCTGATATCGATCGCACCTTGGAAGCAGCACGAGATGTACTGTCTAGCCTCTAAGTTGGCGCTAAAGTGTAGCCCTCTTTAAGGGAGGCGATCGCCTCCTCACGAAAAAACCCGCTAGTCTTGGCACCAGCGGGTTCTTTTGGTAGGAATTGCTTAAGTTTGAGTCCTAGTTGCAATCGCAACCTGTATGACCACAACCTTCTCCACTAGAGTGCCCACTTGCACAAGCATCACTGCAATAGTATTTGCCATCTTTTTGCACTGCTTGCTCGTTGGGAGAAACAATACACAGGCAGGAATCGCAGGCACACTTCATTTGGGACACAGCAGTCATAGAATTTACCTTTACTAGTTCTAAGCTACTTTAACAGATGAACATATATTCAGATATTGGCTTAAAGATAGAAATTTGGGGCGATCGCTTGATGTGATGGGTTCCTAAGGGCTGCGATCGCTGTTCTCAGACGAACTCTTTTCAGGAAGGAACTGCCGCAAAATCTCGCTCGGTTTACGGTCCCAAGTGTCGATGTGCTCGTAGATCAACCCTTTGGGCGTGAGCTTATAGGTTGAGTAGCCGTTGAAGAAAATATTGGCGTTCCAAGGTACTCGCAATTTACCTCGTACTGTCCAGGTGGCTAGCACCACATCAGGAGCAGGGTGTGAGACGTCGTGTAAATCAAAAAAGAGTTCGGTGAAAAAGAGTTGCCCGTGAAATCGTAGAGTCCAGAAAATGATGCGGTAGTTGAACTTACTCTTGAACCGATTTACTGGATCTTGGAACAAGATGTCTTGAGTGTAGATATTGTAGGAAATGTCTCGCTCAAACAAAGTCGGCAAATCATTTCTCAACGTTTGCATTACCTGCTCTACCTGAGCTTGATACTCCTGCGTCTGCAATCTGTTTCCCTCTCTCCAACGACTCTTATTCAACCTATGGTGCAACCTCTAGGGTGTCCGCTGCCTCAACCTGGGTTTCAAAGGTGGAATTACCCGCTACCACTCGTAGCCTACCTTGTTTCCAACCTAGAGAAATCGGACCGTTCCCTTCTGTCGGTTTGTAGAGATCAAGGTGCTGCTCCCAGTTGTAAACCGTACCATTACGGACTACGGTTGGTAACTCATTTTGGGGATTGTGCCTTAGCTCTAGGGTTTCTCCTGTGGTTCCTCGCAACTGGACCGTTCCTTGGGGCAAACGGCTCAAATTTAATTGGCTCTTATTTTTGACGGCTTGCTTAAATTGTTGGTAACGACCGTGAGTTGCAGGTTCCCCGACTTCTAAGGTGAAGCCTGTATAAGCACTATCGCCTGGTACAGACTTCAGCGTGCGTTCTTGCCGATAAAGCTCAGCGGTTTTTTTGTTTGCGATCGCCACTTCCTCATAAGGCTGAAGATTAATCGGAGAAACGGCTAGCCAGGTATTTTCAAATTGGAAAAACCAAACGCCATCTTCAACCTCTGCTTTAGCAGATTTGGGCACTTGAAAGAAAAACGGTGTATCTGAAGCAGGACGCAACCAAATCATCAGATTGCGGTATTGCCCGATTTGGTCGCCCCGATTCTTGCCAGGCTGCGCGCGATCGCCATCCGTATTCGCCACAAAATAATCCACGCCGCGTTGAGAGTTCTGCGCCATTAACTTGAACGGTCCCACATCGCCATCCTTAAAAGAAGACACCACGCTTCCCAAGTGATAGGTTTGGCCGAAAAAAGTCGTTTCCCAATAAGCAGGTTGGTCAGATCGACTAGGTTTCCAATTTTCGTAAGTAGGATGCGTGATCAGCAATTCTGTCGGTTTAGCAAACTGTTTCCGGGCTAGATTCACCACGGCCTTAGGGGGCCGGTAAGCGCTGGTGATCACATGAATCGAGTCCCGCTCTGGTTCAGGATTAGGCAGAGTGGCATCTCCGAAGTACAACCACAGTAGCCTAGCCGCACTAGAGCCAAACACTACATTTCCTTTGCCGTAATCCCGCTTGCTGGGTCCACCAAATCCGCCGTGGTAGTACTTCACAGCTCCAGTAGCCGAGAGCCAATCTAAAGCTGCCTTGGCCAACTGCTTAACTTCTGGATCTTTGGCGAAATCATAGAGATTCAGGTACGCTGCCAATGTGTGGCCGTGATAATTCTCTGAGTCCCACTCCCCCATCCCAATGTGGTAAAGAGCCGAAACATAGCGATGTAGCTTTTGCTTGTATAAGCGGCGTACCGCTTCATTCCCTGTCTCCTCTGCCATTAAGTACACTGAAATTTCGCGCATGGCTCGGAGATTGTCAGTGTTGCGGTTATCTACCCAACTACCCCGCACCTCTGGGCCCCAACCTTGTTTGCTGTCATCTCCTTTGCCATAAATCGGGTGGGGGCGACGATTTGGGTCTTGCTTGGTCCAGTTCTTAGCACCCTCAAACATTCGCTGTTTGTAAGCAGGATCAAGAAATTGGCCAAACAGAAAATATTTCCGCATCTGGCCTTTCAGCGTGAATGAATAGTAATAGTCAATGCCTGCTGTGTGCTGGTTATCTTTGGCTTGCTTGTCTTCACTTTGCAAAAAGGCGATCGCTGGGTCTCGATTTCCCGCCAAAAAATCGAACATGGCGTAAGGGTAAGACCGCTTCTCGTTTTCGCCTTTATTGTTGCCGTACTTCTTCCCTTGATAAAAAGCAATGGCTTGTTTGGCTCGCTGCTGGAATTCCTGCTCCCACTCCGATGGCCAAGGATTTCGCAGCCGACGCTCAACTGGAATGGGCTGGATGGGCAAACCGCTATTCTCAGCCGCTACTAGTTTTGTTGTTCCTGGTGCAGGCGTAGCATTGAGAGTCAGCTCAGATACTTTAGGACCAACTGTGGAAGGACTGACGTTTGGGGTCGTATTAGCACGACAAGCCAGCACTCCCCCAGCTAGTGAGGCGATCGCTACCCAGGATGAAACCTTACTCAGCCCTTTCATCTATCCTCTAGCCCGCAAAACTGCCATTATCTTGGCACGGTCTCCAGGTTGATGCGAAGAGCGATCGCCCCTTACTTACGCTTACTTAAATAATGATCAGTGCAATTAAGAGCGCCGTCAGCAGCGTCATCAACATCAGAGACAGATCGTTGTCTGACTTAGAAGGCGCTGACTTGGATAAATCGCGCTTGAAGTCGCAAGATAAGCACAGATAAAGATCGCTGGTGCGCTGAACTACTGCCTTCTTGCTGCACTTGGGGCATTCGAGAGCTTGCACTTGCATCGTTGCTGTCCCCTCCATAAATTCAGTGCTTACATAGAGAACCAAGCAGCGATCGCTCAATTACGGAGGAGATGTAAAGTTTCTAAAAAGCAATCTCTGATTCTTAGGTATTAGTTTATACAGTAAAACTTGACTTAAGGATGGCTAATAGTATCAAGTTACTTTCCTAGCTTGCTTCGCGATCGAGCATAAGAAAAAGAATTTTTCTTATGTATTTATACGGTGATAAAGCTGTACAATATGCCCTTAGAGTTCAGCTAAATTTCACGCCAAAGTCAAGCTGCTATAGCTTGGCCCAGATTAAAGTTCCCTGTGTTTCAGCCTGAGTCAAATTTTGTTTCCTGTTGTTCGCTCATGCCATTGCTACATGATTTAACCGCGTTCGGCGATCGCTTCACTCTTGTCGGTCCTGATAAGAGATTGAGGCTGTTTGAACCAAAATCTGCTGGTTTTTGCGCCTGATTGCAGAGCGAATTTGAGCTATCTGACTAGGCTAGATGAAATTGAGTCGTCGTTGACTGTGAACTATTACAGGGTGCTTCGAAGATTATGATTTCAATGACTGTTCTACTGGTGACTACCTTAGCCACTACCTATCTTTTAGTTGGTTGTAGTAGACCTGTTTGAAACTGTTGCTGTCGTTAAGCAGCGCTGGCTCTCTGACCTAAACGCCTAGCCTCTAACTGATTCAACCTAAATAAAAAACCTCACCCAGTTAAAGCATGGGTGAGGTTACTAAAATTAGAAGTGGAGCTGAGCGGAATCGAACCGCTGTCCGCAACGGGTATTGACCCCCCGATCGTTCACAGGTTTAGCTTCTCTAATCCTCGAAGCGGGAACTGTCCTTTATCCCGGACAATGGGATGCTCTGGTAAAGTCTTTGCTAACCAGTCAACCAGAGGTAACTAGCTAACGCATCCGTTGGGGGTTTGTCTGCAATCCTTAACGGAGTCAAACTACAGACGCTCGAACCTATGAGAGGTTTTTAGGCAACAGCAGCTGCTTTACGAGCAAAGGGTACGATGTTGTTCGCATGTACTTGTTTTGAGCCATTGATTTGCGAGAGGTGACTCACTCTCGACCTGCATCACGAAGCAGCTTTCGCCATCACGTCGAAACCAGTGCAGCCCCATGCTTGGATCTCTAATTATAGTTCATTTATTTCAAAATGTGTTGAATAGCAGCTTATTTCACTTAAGGGCTGACTGAAACGGCTGCTTATAACCAGTTCGCCTGCCCAAGGTAACAAAGTAGTGGATATGACTTCGAGTTAGTTAAGATATCAAGTCTAGAACACGCTACTCTGTAAACAACCGTGTGCTCGGCTTCGTTTAGTCAACCGTCTTAAGGTCTAGCCAAAAACTCAGAAGTTCTTGAAATCCAAAACTTCTTTGGGTTTTTGGGTGGGCGCTTCTATTCTTTAGCCCTACAGGTCATCTTCTACCAATGTTGCAGTCGTCTTTTGATTCTGACCAGAACAGCCATAAATCATTTGAGCTACCGGGTGCTCGGCCTCACTACAATCCCGATCGCCCTGGTCAAGTGGAGCATATCTTTTTAGATCTCGCTCTCGACATTCCTAACCAGTCCTACCAAGGTACTTGCACCATTCGCCTCAATCCAATTTGCAATGGCATCGATCGCCTGACTTTGGATGCAGTGAACTTAAACATTCAGTCGGTGAAAATTGCCGCGATTGAGCAAGCCTTTGAAACCGATGGGGAGCAACTGTACATCCAGTTGCAGCAACCCACGGAAACAGGGAAGCCCTTGGAGTTAGCGATCGCCTACAGCGTCGAAAAACCCCAGCGTGGTCTCTACTTTATTCAACCAGATAAGCATTATCCTAATAAACCTGTTCAGGTCTGGACCCAAGGCGAAGATGAAGACTCTCGCTTCTGGTTTCCTTGCTTCGACTACCCAGGCCAGCTGACTAGCTCTGAAATTCGAGTCCGGGTGCCAAAGCACTTGACGGCAATTTCCAACGGCGAGCTGATCAACACCGAGGTTGAGGGCGACAGCAAGATTTATCACTGGCTGCAACAGCAGGTGCATCCGACTTATTTAATGACCTTAGCGGTCGGAGACTTTGCCGAGATTCGCGATGAGTGGCAAGGAAAACCCGTTCCTTATTACGTCGAAAAAAGCCGAGAAGCCGATGCACGTCGTAGCATGGGCAAAACTCCCCGAATGATGGAGTTTCTCAGCCAGAAATATGGCTACCCCTATCCTTTTCCGAAGTACGCTCAGGTTTGCGTCGATGACTTCATCTTCGGCGGCATGGAAAATACTTCCACCACGCTGTTGACCGATCGCTGCCTGTTGGATGAACGAGCCGCGCTAGATAACCGCAGCACCGAAAGCTTGGTCTGCCACGAACTGGCCCACCAGTGGTTTGGGGATTTGGTGGTGATCAAGCACTGGTCTCATGCTTGGCTCAAAGAAGGTATGGCTTCCTACTCGGAAGTGATGTGGACTGAAGAGGAATACGGAGCCGAAGAAGCGGCTTACTATCGTCTTGGTGAAGCTCGCAACTATATTGCAGAGGATACTGCCCGTTACCGTCGCCCCATTGTCACTCACGTTTATCGAGAAGCGATCGAACTCTACGATCGCCACCTCTACGAAAAAGGAGCTTGTGTCTACCACATGATCCGGGCGGAGTTGGGAGATGACTTGTTCTGGAAAGCGATCGCCACCTTCGTCAACGACAACGCCCACCAAACTGTAGAAACCATCGATTTACTACGGGCGATCGAGAAAGCGACAGGACGCAACTTGCTATTTCTCTTCGATCAATATGTGTTTCGCGGTGGGCATCCCGACTACAAAGTGGGTTATGCCTGGGATGGCGATAGCAAGTTAGCCAAAGTCACCATCACTCAAACCCAAGCGAAGAGTAATGATAACGGCAGTCGAAATGAGTTGTTTGATCTGAAATTGCCAATCGCATTTGGGTATGTCAGCGGTGAGGAGAAAGAAGAGAGAAGCTTTAAAGCCTTCACGGTGCGAGCCCATGAGCGGGAACAAACGTTCTACTTCCCCCTAGAAGAGAAGCCTCAGTTCATCAGCTTTGATCAAGGCAATCACGTCCTCAAAACTGTTTCACTGGAATACCCTGTCGCTGAACTTAAAGCCCAGCTTCAGTATGATCCTGACCCCATTTCCCGCATTTATGCTGCTGAAGCTTTAGCCAAGAAAGGTGGATTAGAAGCAGTGAAGGCACTATCGGATGCTCTAAAACGCGATCGCTTTTGGGGAGTCCGAGCAGAAATTGCTAAGCAACTAGCAGAGGTCAAACTAGACCAAGCCTTTGCAGGACTGGTCATAGGGCTAAAGGATGAAGCTGCCCAAGTCCGTCGAGCGGTCGTTGAGGCATTAGCTAGCATCAAAACTTCCGAGAGCTATAAAGCCCTAAAACCAATCGTTGAAAAAGGCGACCCCAGCTACTACGTTGAAGCTGCTGCCGTTCGGGCGATTGGTGGGATTGCTGCTTCTAACCTGCATGAAAAACCTAAGGATGACAAGGTGCTGAAGCTGCTGAAAACAGTTCTAGCAGAACGGTCAGGCTGGAATGAGGTCGTACGATCCGGGGCGATCGCGGGACTGAGCCAGATGAAAACTTCAGAAGCAGCTTTGAATTTGATCTTAGAGTACACCGCTCCTGGAATCCCCCAATCGTTACGTCTCGCCGCAATCCGGGCGTTAGGGGGCATTTCCTCTGGTCAAACCAACGTGAATTTGTCACGGATCTTAGAGCGTCTTAGTGAGTTGTCACGGGAAACTTTCTTCCTGACTCAAGTGGCGGTAGCTGCGGCTCTAGGGCAGATGGAAACGCTCAAAGCAATTCCCATCCTCCAAGCTCTTGCCGATCAGACTCCTGACGGTCGAGTGCGTCGCATTGCTGAAGAAGCAGTCCAAAGAGTTCAGAAGCACGCTGGTGCTGATAAAGCTGTGAAGCAACTGCGTGAAGAGCTAGATCAGATGAAAAAGGAGAACCAAGATCTGAAGAGTCGCTTAGAAGCTTTGGAAGCCAAAGCTAAGTAGCCTGACTGGAGCCAAGCTTGATGGGCTATACAGCCCTTTATAAGAGTTAGAAGCTAGAACCTAGGAGCCAGAATTCGGAGAAACTACGGATCGGCTGGCTCCTGCGTCCTCAGATTCCAAACCAATCCTTTATGTAAAGGTGACGGTTCCTTACGAAATCTTGAAGCTGTGGTACGGATAGTTTTGGTGAGTTCGGGAATTCTGAAATAAGCAGGCTCATGCGTCATGGAGCTTTGCCAAACTCACCTCGACCAGAGCGCCTGATTATGACCCTACCTTCTATCCCTGTCGATTCTCAACAAGACTATCAACACGAGTATGCTCAAATCTTAGTAGAGATTCAGCAAGCTGCTAAAGCGCTATTCGGCCAAGAAATTAATCAGCAGGAAGCAGATTTTGAGTTCCGAGCAGCGGCTCGAATTTTAATGGGGCGAGTTACTTGTTTTAACTTGCAGCATATTAAGGAAGTTGCGATCGAGCTTTTAGGAGCCTAAGGTTTATCACTTCGTCCTAGCGTGCTAACTTCCTTACTGCAATCATAGATAAATCAAATTTTTACCCTCCCGTTTAAGGAGGGTAAATTGTCTTATGACAAGCGATCGCCCTTGATTATGTAATTTATCGAGCGCTCTGTCTTTGCATCAGGCGTTGACTTCTCAATTTCCAGATGGCAAGCGATCGCTTAGCTTGCTGCTTTTTCAAGCTGCGAAACTGCTGCTGTAGCTGCCTCACATTTGCAGCTTGACCTCCATAGCGCCAGCCCACATAGGCATGTGAGATCGCCGCAATCGTTTGACTATACTCTGGCGAGGGGTGGCTGTACCATTGCTGAGCATATTCCAGAGGCGTTTGGGCGGGTCGTTTGTGAAACCCTTGGGTTGCCAACCAAGCCAGCATTTGCTGGTATAGACTTTCCATCGGTGGTAGTTTGGCCAGCCAGCGTTGATAGCGCCAATTTCGCCAACCTGTCCAACCCAACCAACCTAGAAAAGCTAGCCCAACGGATACAATCAGTCCTGTAAACAGGCCCAGCCATCCTTTGGAAAAGAGACCTAGAAACCAACCGATTGTTCGAGCCAGGATGGTCGCGATCGCGTTAAACAAACCACTGAGAACACCAGTTACCGGAGACGGTAACCAACCCGCTACCCACTGCCAAAACTTCCGCAGCACACTAAAAGTTTGATTTTCTTCCACAGAGGGCGGAATCAGTTCATGCCCAGGAATGGGGTCAAACGCAAACCAGCCATACTTGGGAAAGTAAACCTCCGTCATGGCATAAGCATCAGTGTTGCGAACTACGTACAACCCAGTGAAAGGATTAAATTCCCCTGGGGCAAACCCAGTTACCAAACGCGCAGGTATCCCGACCGATCGCAACATGACGGTGAGCACGGTTGAGAAATGATCTGGGTAGCCGCCTTCAAAGCGAAAGAGAAACGCTTCGACTAAGTCGTCGTTATCTTCCAGAAAAGCCAAGTCGGGCTGGATCGTATAGTGCTGCTTCAGGTACTGAGCCAAATAAAGCGCTTGCTCAGAAGGACTAGTGAGCGGATTTGGAGCAGTGGCTAAAATCTCTTGTGTCTTCTGCCGCACCTTGGCTGCAATTTCGGGTGGAACTTGAAGATAGTTTTTCCGGATCGCCTCCGGATAGTCGGTGGCAGCTTTGCTTAGCAACGTTCGGTTGCGGTAAGGCACTTCCGAAATCACCGTGTAAGTAAAACCTTCCACTAAGGCTAAGGGCGATCGCAAGCTGCCTTCTGGATCTACAGCAACCTGACGAGTCGGGAAGTAGAGTTCCTTGGCCCAAGCCATCGCTGGAATCACGTTTGGCAGTTCTTCCGCCACGATCGTATAAGTCTGAACTACTTCCTTGTCTTTGCCCAAAACAATGGGCCGAGGGAGGAAAAATTGGTAAGACCAACTAGAGCGGTTAATCGTCTCTGCTTGGTCATTACGCGAAATTTCCCATCCTTGTCCGGTGTAGCGATCGAAGGCGACAACTCGCCAAAAACCTTCTGCTTGCGATCGCACCCGCATCAGAACTTGGGGTTTCATTTGTCCGCGCAAGTTTTGGTTGATTTGGGTATCAAAACCGTAGTAGTAGGTTTCGTCTAGCTTGCCCTTCCCTCGGCCTTGCCCCCGTTGTCCCGCTTCAGCACCAGATCCTTCTCCTTCACCTTCCTCGCCTCCGCCGCGTCCCCCCCGCACATAACCAGGGTTCAGAATCCGACTCGTGTCAAATTTCCCTTGGAAGTCTACGGGCGCGCTGACCGGAAACGTCCGCAATTGGTAGCCAGGTAGCCTAGGTAGAAAAGCAAAAATGATCAGTCCCAGACTGACCACAACTAGCAGGAAAATACCCAAACGCTTGGGAGCTAGGTCAGCACCGCGGAGTTTCCAGCCTTGGAATACCAATCCCAAACGAGAGCGGTAATCTAAAACCAGAACAGGTAAGGCGATCGCCACAAATACGAGCAAAAATGGCCCAAATGCTAGCGTTTGGCTGAGCGTACCCGCCACACCTAGCAGAATCAGACCAATCACCATTGAGTAGCCTAAGTCTTTACGGCGAGGCAGGTCGAAGCTGTGCAGAACCTGAAGTTGAATTAATAACTGAGCCAACGCTAAGCGAGTATCATTCAGCTCGCCAAATAGACGCACAAAAAAAGCCAGTAGCGTCACTAACATGCCAATGGCTAAGCAGAATTTCGTTGGGATGTTGCGATCGCGGCGACGGTACCAGCTCCAAGTAGCCCCCAACAAGCTCAACGGAATCGCCCAATAACTGGTAATCGGCCATTCTGCCACTGCATCCTTGGCCGCGATATCGGTTGCGATAATTCCCACCGTTACCAGTACCTGCACAAGTACTCGTAGTAGGATCGAGTCCTCCACCTCAACGTTTGGCAGTGATTGCAAACGCTGCTGTAGCTGCTGCCAAACAGGGATGCCTCGCCGTTGCCGTACCCCAGGTGAGTTAGACATAGATTTATACAGAAGCAGTTAACTCTAGCCGCTCAGCGGTTGGTAGCAAGCCAACCATAAGCGCCTTGGAGTTATCCTAGCGCTTCTGTACAAAATCAATTCTGGTTAAGCACTCAATCGCTCAGCGGCTGAATCACAAAGACCAGCGGCTCTTGCTCCTGGTCGTAGAATTCCACGGTTAGAGGATAGGTTTGATTGGGTTGTGGATCAAATACCTCAACGCTAATGCAACCCGGTCGCGACCGAGAAGCGGTTGATTGAGTCGATCGCCCTTGTAACTTTAAGCTGCCACCGGAAGGTAACCGACCTTGCACCCGGAGTCTTGGTTCTGCTTGAGGCTGATAGCGGATCTCCAAGGTCAACAGCCCTGCTGCTGTTAACCACTGGCGTTCCAGGCAAGATTGGCTAGCTGAAATCGATAACGTTAGCGAACTTAAAATTTCGCGAGCCGCCAGAAGGGATAGCGCCATTTGCTGCTTCGGTGTAGCCGCTTCATAACTATCGGGAAACTTAGTGCTCGTTTCTAATAGGGAGGATCCTATCTGAGCATCCAAGGTTCCAGAGCGAGCCGGAGACACCAGTACCATACCAGCCAAATCATTCAGAGTCTGAGTATGACCCGGAAATAAGGTCTCAACCGCTCGAACTAATTTGGCTCCTTCCCGCAAAGAAGTTTGCAGCAAATCTTGGCATTGGTCCAGCAATTGAGCCAGAACCGCCTCTGGTAGCGCAACGGGGACACTCAGGTTGCGTAGTTGAGCTGCCCATAACCGCCTGGGAACCTGCCCAACCACAGTTGAGTCAACTTGATCAGGCTCGTAAGCATAGACCTCCGACTCCCAAGGAAACAGAGGCGGATGGCGTTGAATTTCAGTTTGTAATCGACGCTTTAGAAGAGCGTGGAATCTGTCTTGCACAGTAAGTATTTCTCCCGGTTTGAGTGATTGGCTCCCTGAGTGCGGGGAGAAGGCTGGCACTTCACTGGAGTTAGTCAGTGCAAAGTCTATCCCTTCTGAATCCAACGGATCTAAGTCTGCTAATTCAGGACTGTTACTCTCATAGTTAACCGCTGGGTTCGCTTGACTAGAAGCGAGCGGCTCAACCTGAGCCTGGTTGCCTGAATTGATAGAATTGGCACCCGTCTCAGTTGAAAATTCAGCTGAGTTGGAGTCTTGCAGTAGCCATGCGAGTAACTCTTCGGAAAATGATTCAGGATTCTTAGTCATCTCCTAAACCCCTATTCATCTGTAGATGGACTTGCTCCGGATACTAGGCTATTGCGAATTTCCCAAGCTTGCTCCAACAACTGAGACCACTGTTTTTGGATTTGAGTTACTGTACACCCAACGTCTTGAGCGATCGCGAGATTGGTAAATTGCTGTTGCTTTAGCTGCAATATTCTAAGCTGTTGCGCACTGATTTGCGTTTGAAAGGCCTCCCACTGCTGGGGTGTCAAACCCAGATTATGTTCTAAGTCAGCTTCTAGCCACTGATGCACCAATTCCCAATGGTGAGAGAGCGCAAATCGAATTAAATGGTACTTAAACCGCTGCTGGAGGTAATCCCTCTGACGAGGGGTTAGCCCTAAAATTGCCTCAATTTCATGGGCAGGCAGATCTTGCAGTCGCAAAGCGAAGTAGTCCGCACAATCACTTTGTTGCCGCTCCTCCAGGTAAGCCATCAGCTCAGTCACAACGGTGTGACGCAAACTGTCATCAGCGGGTTCTGGGGCTTGAGCCACCATTTGCTCCCGCAGTTGTTGTACCGAAGCTGCGTTCCAAGCTTGATCGGTTTCTTGAGAAGCTCCCTCGGCGGCTTGCTCAATATCTACGTAAGTTTCTAAGGGTTGCTGTTGCGAGAAGGTTTGGGCTCGCAGAATGATCAATTGCTGATTTCGGTGCCCTGGCAGAGGAATGCGGCGTTTAGCATAGCGCTCTGTAAAGGCCATGTATTCTGCTAGCTCTAGCAAGGTTTTGGGGCAGTAAGCCTTTGGCATTTGGGTTTCCCGCCGAAATGCATTCAAGGCTTCCATGTAAAACCCTTGCAGAAAATCCTCGATCAAGGTTAATCGGGCTTGATAACTGGATTGTCCTTGGGAGGGGGTGATATAGCGATAGATCACGGCACTGAGGGTACTGTGCAGCTCGACTCGACCCCGCCGTGACCCTAGCTTGTAGTAGGTCAAACACTGAGTGAGGCGATGCCGGGCTAAGGTGATCGCCCAAGTTTCTACTTCTCCAGAAGCCTGAATCCGCTTACTTTCAGTGCAAATTCTTTTTACTTCTTGCGTCAAACGCTCTGCTACATCCGTACAATTCTGCTCAGACGCTCCCGTTGACAGCCTAAGTTCATTGAACAGTAGCTGAAAAATTGCCTCCACGTCGCGGCAGATCTCCCCA
The DNA here is from genome assembly GCF_014695845.1 of Trichocoleus sp. FACHB-591. Taxonomy (NCBI): domain Bacteria; kingdom Bacillati; phylum Cyanobacteriota; class Cyanophyceae; order Leptolyngbyales; family Trichocoleusaceae; genus Trichocoleus; species Trichocoleus sp. FACHB-591. Next base: position 15,019 of record NZ_JACJPA010000094.1, on the reverse strand, counting down.
TGATGGTTAACAGCTAACCAAGACCCTAGCATACTCACCAGCCATAAATTTGAAGCAATTTTGAAGAAAGTCTAGACTGAGAATGATTAATCTTTCCGAGACTCCAGCATGGATCTAGACCAGCAGATTCAAGTCCTGATCGAGCAAGCCCCTCAAGATGGCACTACACCCCGCTTAATTGAAGCGATCGCCCCCATTTTGAAGCAAATAGCAGGACGATTGCGGCACCCTCAATACTATGTCTTACAAACCCTGAATCAGTCTTGGATTGTAACAACCTTAAACCAGCGTTCCCAACCTGGGGTCGAGAAGAACGTTGTTTATGCTTTTTCTACCCTAAAAGATGTGGCGTCAGGCCCTTATCAGTTACAAGATCCTGAGGTGCTGGCGTTACCCATGCCAATCGCGCACATTTTGTTTTACCTCATCTCCATGCCAGGCTTAGATGGCATGATTTTTTTTGATACCCCTGGAAACGTTGATATCGGCACCGAAATTTTACGTGAAGAAGTGACGAAGTTAATTCAAGGACATATGCAACAGCTCTCCACCACAAGCAACAACTTACCGCCGGATGTGGCTTAAGTTGTTGGCTGAAGTTTATAGCTGATCGTCCAATTGCCGAGGCAAGCTGCTTTTGAGGTTCGCTTTCCAACTGGGTGCTTAATGCAGCCGACTCAAGACGTAATCTGCCATTTCTGTTAAAGCTTGGTGGGATTCGGAGGGAGGAAGGTCGCTGAGGCAGGCTACGGCACTTTGGGCATGGTGAGCTGCAAGTTCACGCGATCGCTCCATACCATTGCTCTCTAAAATCAGAGCGATCGCATGATCAAGATCGCCTTCGTGAGCAAATTCCCGTTCAATCAAACCTTCGAGAATGGGATTTTCTTTAAGGGCGAATAAAACTGGGGCGGTAAGGTTGCCACTCTTTAAATCTGATCCAGCAGGCTTTCCTAAAGCTTCCAAAGAGCCAGTGAAGTCAAAAATGTCATCCACAATTTGGAACGCTAAGCCAATATGACGACCATAGTTGTATAGGTTCTCAGCCATCGTGGATGGGACATCGCTGAGCACACCTGCGGCTTTAGCACTGTTAGCGATAAGGGAAGCTGTTTTGTAATAGCTCTTGTCTAAGTAGGCTTCAATCGACAAGCTAGTATCGAAGCGGTTCAACCCCTGCTGGATTTCCCCCTCGGCCATGTCCATAATTACTTTGGACAGAAGTTTCACGACTTCTAAGTTGTCCAAGTTAGCTAAATGCCAAGAGGACTGAGCAAAAAGAAAGTCGCCTGCTAGCACTGCGATGCGATTTCCGAAGCTGCTATGGACGGTGGGAACACCCCTGCGAACTTCTGATTCATCCACGACATCATCATGGACGAGGCTCGCTGTGTGGATCATTTCAGTGATTTCAGCCAATCGTCGATGCCGAGCGGTGATGTCTTGACCTGGCATGGTGGCTCGCGAGATCAGAAAGACAATCGCTGGCCTCAGCCGTTTTCCCCCCGCTCCAAATAAATGCTCGGCGGCAGCATAGAGAATGGGGTGATGGGCACCAACTAAGTTTTTCAGATTGTCTGTCAAGACCCGTAGGTCAGTTTCGACAGTAGAGAACAAAGAAGTAGCTGAGGTCATGGAGAGGCCAGCTCAGGCGTTACGATATTAGGTTACGAAATTTTACATATCCTAACCTCATTTTAAGCTAACCCTCCCGCATTATGAAAGATTTGTTTTTAGCTGGTTGATAATTCGACCTCGCTGTGAGCCAACAGTTACTGTAGATTGGGCGTTTGAGCCTAGGAAATCAACCGCAGAACTTGACTTTGGAAAGGTGACAAGTTTTGCAGTAACCCAATTGTTTGTAATTTTTCGATTGCAGCCACTTCTAGCGACTTAACTTGTGCAGTAGGGTCCAAAAACACCGAAATCATGTGTTAGTCTAGATGACAAGGATTTCAACAATTTCATACTTTACAAAGCGACTGAGACTGTGAGTTGCCTCAGGGTAGCTGTATCGTCTGCTCTACTGAGATACTCAGTAGGTAATGGCAGTTCAGTCTTCTGGTTTCTCCTTATGCTAGTGGCAGTTGGAGTTTTGTCTGCTGCCTAAATCAAAAGACTTATGTTGTTGGGGTTGTAGCTTACAATCTTAGTCTTTTGTAGCCGAACCAGAATTTGAGGGGCTAGAGGCGGCAGTTAGGCTGAGCAACTTGATAGAGATTAGTTGGTGTGTCTAGGGGCTACACCAGTGATTTCTTGCAGGCTAATTTAGCTTTGTTTGTCTGAGCTTGCTTTCCTTCGCCAACCCCCGCTTTGCTCCTAGCCGTCTTATGTATCACGATATTCCAGCCATTATTCTGCTCCTAGCCACAGGGTACTTATTTACAATCTATTTGCTACTGATGTTGGCTCAGCGAAGTTCTAAGGTGCCACGCTAAATTGTTTTGCTTAGCCAGAAAGACGGAGCACTCTAGAAGTTGAGTGCTTGAAGTAAGTGGTGGCGTAGCTTTAAGGCTAGCGATCGCTCAAATTGCGCTGTCTTAATCTTCCCCCCTGCCCAGAAAAAATACCAAGACTAGAGTTGCTCCAGCCTTGGCCTAGAGAAGCGGTAACAGCTCAGCGGTGGTTCAAGAAACAATTTGACTCAGTACTTCTGGAAGATTGATTTTTTCGACGGTCGGGGTGAATCCAAGCCACTGGACAGAAATTTGAGCGAACTGTTCCGGGTTGCCACTTACACAAAAGCGGGTAGGTAGCGGCAACCGGATATTTCTCAACCCGAGTAACTCTAGTTCTTGGGCTGCTGCGGCTACCACACTAACTGCCGGATCGACTAGCTTCACAGAGGGGGGCAATAGGCTGCGTAGTACAGGTGCCAAGTGAGGATAGTGGGTACAGCCGTAAACAAGCGTGTCGATCTGTTGCTGCAATAGCGGAGCTAAATACTCCTGAGCGACTTGGTAGGTGTAAGGATCGCTAATGCGGTTTTGCTCTACCAAGGGCACAAACTCCGGACACCCCACTTGCCACACTTCAGCCGTTTCATCCACTTCTTGAACAGCCTGACGGTAGGCATTGCTAGCTGCGGTGGCAGGAGTGGCAATTACACCAATGCGGCTGCCCTGCTGAACTGCGGCGCGGGCTCCTGGCAAGATTAAACCCAAGATGGGAATTTTGAACTCCCGCCGCACTGCTTCTAAAGCCAAAGCTGAGCTGGTGTTGCAGGCCATGATTGCCATCTTGACCCCTTGTTGCACCATCCAGGTCAAAATCTCCCGCACAAACTGCAAAATCTCTGCTTGCGATCGCGTGCCATAGGGGAGGCGAGCCGTATCTCCAAAGTAGAGGATTGACTCGTTGGGCAATTGCCGATACAGCTCTCGCAAAACTGTGAGTCCTCCGACCCCACTGTCAAACACACCAATGTAGGCCCGCTGTCGTTCTGTGGCAAACGGTGTAGGCAGACTGGGTTCTAAACTAGCTTGCGGCTCTGAGGTCAAATTGTCGCTAGGAAGGGAAGTGGAGTGCGGCTGTGAGTGGTTAGACACGGATGGTTGCATTCAGGTGGAACTAAAAGTTTTGCTGGATGTACTGTAGAACACCACGTGCGATCGCGTCAGCCATTTGAGTCCGATAACTCGACGTTGACAGTCTAGCCGCGTCTTCTGCACCAGTCACAAAGCCAACCTCTACTAAGACTGAAGGCATAGAAGTTTTGCGTAGCACAAAGAATCGCGCTGAGCGAACTCCGCGATCGCGGGCTCCAGTCCCTTGAAGCACGTTGCTATGGATAGTCCGAGCCAAGCGTTCGCCGCTGCTGTAATAGTAGGTTTCCAGCCCATTGACATCAGGTCGGCTCATGCTAATGGCGTTAGCGTGGATACTGACAAACAAGCTAGCATTCGCTCGCTCTGCTAAGGCAACGCGAGGTTCCAAATCTAAGTCTCGGTCATCTTCGCGCGTCAGAACTGCCTGCACACCTTGTTGCTGTAGTCTTGCGGCTACCTGACGGGAAATGTCCATAGTAATGCCCTTCTCTTGGAGCCCACCAATGCCAACGGCACCCGGATCAGGTCCGCCGTGCCCTGGGTCAACGATCACGACTAGTCGCCCGTTGGGGACGCGAGGCAGGTTGGTCGTGGGTGGTCTGTTGGTGGGAGGTGGGACTGGAATAGACCCGACTGTGCTACCTGGAGGCAGCACTGGTGTTGGACGCGACCGTTGCAGTTGTAAAGCTAGTATTTGGTTGCTGGGCTGGTTAATGTCCCCAACTTGCACGCCCGCTGCGGGTTGGAGCAAAATGACGACTGTCTGGGGGTCTTCTTGCCGCACGCGTACTCGTAGCAACGCACTGCTCGCATCCAATTTAGGACCCCGCACCCGATCAGCCAATCGAGCCGAGTTGAGTGTAATCCGGTATAGCCCCGAATTGCGGTCCCAACCAGTGGTATAGGTGAATGAGCGATCGCCGCGAATCAGCAGTTGATTACCGTTATTTTCTAGGTCCACCGCTTCAATGGTGGCTACCTGATTTGTATCCGGAGGGCTGGTGGGAACTGGCCGCGAGTTATTGGGGGTGGGGCGCTGGCTATCGACTGTGGCTGCTGTCACTCCTCCGGTGGGAACCAGGACTACGCCACCCAAGTTACTGACTGTCGCTTGCCAATTGGGGCTGCTTCTCGCCACATTGAGGGTAATGCGTGCAACTGGAGGAGATGCTTGGGCCTGAGTCACCTGAAGCTGACTGACTCCATAGCGGTTAATCGATAGCGATCGCTGGGTCAGGCGAGGAGAAATAGCGGTCCCTTTAAGGGAAATTTCGATTTGCTGTCCATTATTACTGCGATCGACTTCGACCTCTGGAGCTCTACCCGTCGTCCGGACAAAGATGCCATCAGGGGTGACCTGGACATTCTGAATTTGAGTGGTAGCCCCCGTCACTACTGGGGAAGTGGCTGGAGGTGTAGGGTTGACAGGTGAACCGGGGACTACGACACCAGGAGTATTAGACGATACAGGTTGAGGAGTCGGCAGTTGCACAGACCATTGATTGGCCGAACGGCCTCGAAACTTGACTTGCTGTGGGTCAAGCGTATAGCCCGGTGTCAGCTCCACAACGATGCGAGTGGTTTGAGGATCAAACTGGCCGACCCGGATAGAACGGATGGCTCCGCCGACCAATTGATTTCTCAAGGCTCCGCCCACCTTAGTACCTGGTAAGTCAATTACCAAGCGCGTGGGATTAGCAATCAATTGCGCTCTGGGTTGCACCCCATCGTCAGTTGTGAAATCAAGTTGATTTTGATTGGCATTAAATTGCCAAGACTGTAGTCTAGCCGCTTCTGCAGGGGACGACAGCAAAATAATGCCCAGAAAGCTGGGTAGTAGCCAGTGAAGCCTCACTGTGATTTCTCCTCGTTTGGATTGCGTCGCTGTAAGCTATTGGCGAGTTGGAAATCAACCCAATTCAGTAAGCCAAACCCCATGCTGGGCTATATTCCTCTGCTAAGTTCAAACTTGAAGGCTGCGTTGAAAAATACCACGATTTAGGTCACACCACAGCCTTAGAAGCTAGAAGTTGATTAGCTAGTAGGCTCTCTTGCCTGAACCAGACTGCTCCAACAGCGTTATTCCATTGGTCATTGGCAACTGACTTGTTGCTCCACATTCCTCACACCCACCAATCTTTCAAGTTAGAGTCTCGGTTAAACGCATGATTTGCAGACGTTGCTTGCAGCTTCGACGATGCCAACGGACTCGGCCATCGTTTTGCAGCAGCCTGCTGCGCTCAAACTCACCTGTTCAATTGAGATTGATAAGCGATTGGACGCAGACTCAGCCACACAAGTTTCATCCAATAGTGTTAATCAACCTACAGCGAGCCTCCTCAGGATTCTGAGGTGGAAATCCTCCAAATGTACCGGTTGTCTCAGCTGATTGGCTAATGTTGCCCAGGCTCGCTGGTGGATTCGAGAGTGTCTGATTCAACGCGATCGCCTTGTAGACCAACGGCTTCAGCCAAGGGTTGAGTCTGACCTGCTGCCAACGCCAAGTCTGCTGGCTCAGTGGCTGAGGCATCCGGGCCATTTTGAAACACCAGCCGCAGCAGAGGAGGTGCGACAAAGGTGGTAAGAATCACCATGACGATGATGGCTGCTTCTAAAGATTTAGACAGGACACCACTCGCTGATCCTACGCCAGCAAAGACCAAGCCCACTTCACCCCGTGGAATCATGCCGACTCCGATGGCTAGCCGATTAATGTTGGGCTGACCAAACACTGTTAATCCGGTGATGACTTTACCTACGATCGCCACCACGATCAAAAAGGCTGCCATAATCAACCCTTCCCGATTACTGGGAATCGCTGGATTGAGGACACCAATATCCGTTCTAGCACCCACAGTGACGAAGAAAATCGGCACTAGCATGTCGGCAATGGGGATGACCTGTTTTTCTAGCTCACCACGTTTTTCTGTCTCTGCCAGAATCAAGCCTGCCGCGAATGCCCCCAAAATGGCTTCCAACTGGATTGCGGCTGCAATGTAGGACAAGACGAAAGCAAAGATTAAGGCGGAAATCAGCAGTTGACCGCGGGTCTTGAGCTGGTTGACCAAGGAGACAAAGAAGGGGCTGAGAAAGCGACCCAGGATAATTGAGCCTACTAAGAAGACTGTGGCGCTGATAATCAGATAAATTACATTCGCGACTTCAATTTCTCCAGTTTTGGCAAGGCTCGCTACGACCGCTAGAACAATGATGCCAAGCACGTCATCTAAGACCGCCGCGCCGATGATAATCTGGCCTTCACGTGAGCTGAGGCGCTGAATTTCTGCCAAAACTCTCGCGGTGATGCCAATACTAGTAGCGGTTAGAGCTGCCCCAGCAAAAATTGCGGGTATCGTGGGCACGCCAAAAATGGTGATAAGCCCAATTGTGCCTGCGGCAAAGGGTGCAGCTACTCCTACCACAGCCACCACTGCTGCTTGAGGACCTACCCGAATCAGTTCTTTCAAGTCTGATTCCAGCCCAATTTCAAACAGCAAAATCACAACACCCAGTTCCGCCAGAACCGAGATAACTTCGCTCTGAGCGGAAAACAGGCTCGCGATCGCTTCCGAACTCAAGCCTGTGGTCATTTGGATGAAATTCATAATTACGGAGGTGGAAGCATCGGCCCCACCTTCCGGAAAAACCAACAAATGTAGGGCCGAGACACCCACGACAACACCGCCCACCAGCTCTCCTAAAACTGGCGGTAAGTTAATTCGAGCGCAAAGTTCACCACCAATTTTGCTAGCTAGGTAAACGACAACTAAGCTCAGCAATACTCCTGCTAGGACGAGAGCACTACTCTCCGTTTCCGCTGCCGTTGCCAGCAAGGGAGCAGGAGGAACAAAAGGCATGGAGAAGATGGAGGAGGCTACCCAGGCAGTTAAATCAGCCATTGCTTCCGCAGAACTCATTCTGTCTAATTTACAGGTTTCTTTACAGAATTAATCTGCTCTAGGCTATGAGTCCTGCCAGAAACGCTGGATTTAGACAAACACGCGATGCTGCAAGGAAGGCATTTGACGACGGACTTGGTCTAGACGCGCAGGTTCAATCGAGGCGATCGCAATCCCTGGTTTATCTCCCGCATCCGCTAAAATCACGCCCCAGGGGTCGATGATCATGGCATGTCCGTGTGACTGCCGTATGCTGTTGTGGCGACCTGTTTGGGCTGGTGCAACCACATAACAAGTATTTTCGATCGCTCTAGCTTGCAGCAAAACTTGCCAATGGTCTTTGCCTGTATAGGCTGTGAATGCAGCAGGCACAAAAAGCACTTCCGCACCCATTTGAGACAAATGCCGATATAGCTCTGGAAAGCGCACGTCGTAGCATACCGACAGCCCAATCTGGCCCAGCTCCTTAGAAGGATGGATGGGCGGCACCCGCATGCCTGCGAGTACACTGCTAGATTCGCGGTATGTGTTGCCGTCCGGTAGGTCAACGTCAAACAAATGTGCCTTTTCGTAGCGAGCTAACTCTTGCCCGCTCGGATCAATCAACAAGGCTGTGTTGTAAACTTTGCCATTGCCGACGGGAACCGGAAACCCACCGCCCAAGATGGTGACTTGAAAACGCTGAGCCATTGTTTTGAGGAATTTTTCGCTCTCAACAGCGATCGCTTCCGCTTGATCCAGCTTGGCGTCCTCATCTCCTAAAAAGGAAAAATTTTCTGGCAACCCGATTAATTCTGCGCCCTGCCGCACTGCAAGGTCGATCAGTTCTTCTGCCTGCACTAAATTTTTTTCCAAATTAGGCAGACTATTCATTTGAATGGCGGCAGCCAGATAAGACTTCATAGATGTCGCTAACAAAGATGCAAGGTCAGTAATGTGAGCTAGAACCAATATTGTGGCCTATATCCATCTTCCCCTGCAAAGTCGCATGGTTTATCACCTTTGGGTTTGACTGCAACGATTCTTAGCTTGCCGCGTCTTTTTGCTGCGTTTTTTGGGTCGTAATTCCTAAAGCCAGTACTTAGGATATTTTCGGTCTTCTGCCAGGTTATTAAATACGACCGCGCATAACACCAGCAAAATCGAGCCTGTCAGTACTGGGGTAAAGAAAAATTTCCAACTTGCCCCTGTCATGATGATCACGAGTGGGTCAGCTCCGGCGGGTGGATGCAGGGTGTGAGTCAACTGCATACAGCCGATCGCGGTCGCTACTGCCAGCGCCATCACCCAAGCCTCTGAGCCAAACAGATGCAGGCAAGTTAAGCCAATCAGACTCGCTAGACAGTGGCCGCCCACGATATTACGCGGTTGAGCCAAAGGGCTTTCAGGCGCTGCAAAAGCTAAAACGCAGGTAGCTCCAAACGGCGCAATCAACATTGGGGCTTGCGCGATCGCCGAACTGTATCCGGTGGTGGCGATCGCTAAGAAAGCGCCCAACCATGACCACAACACATATTTATAATTCGGCTGCGGCAGTTGAATGGGTGTTCCCCGCATTTTGCCAACATAGTTGTTCCAGCGTTTAGGCCATCGCTTGACCCGAACAAACCGCCTGATGTTATTTGCCTTAAAACGCCGTGGGGGTGAAGCTTGTAATGACTGATCTAGCTCTACTCTACGCAGGTTGGGAAAGTGGCTTTTCATAGGGGAGTCGTGTAAGCCCTTGTCTATGGGGACAGGTGATACACAAAATCTGATGATGAATTGTTCTGTATGTTACAGATTTTTGAGCAATAAGGCAATAATACCTAGCGCAGAGAGCAGCGCAGAGAGCAGCGATCGCAAGTTCCCAAGCTCTAACCTTTTGCTCCCGCCTCCTTCATCCTTCCCCTTTCCTCCAATACCTTGCCCGCCGCCAAAATTCTGCAACTCTAGCTTCCCATTCTTGCCAGTAGGTGCCGAGAGTTTCTGAGTCAAACCAAAATACTTCGGCTGCCAGGCCAGGGAGAGCCACAACTAACAATCCGTGCGCCAAGTTTAGTTCGTGGTCTTGATATAGCTGGTTAGCTGCGCCTAAATAGGCAACTAACTGTAAGGGATAATCGTATAGCCGCTCTATGGTTTGCTTTGGTTTATCTGCCGTTTTCCACTCACAGACACAAGGCACGCCTTGATAGCTAGCAATACAATCTACCTGTCCGGCGTAACCCAAGTCTTCATGAAATACGAAGCCTTCGACTAAGCGAATCTGGTGAATTTCCTGCAACACGGGTGCGACACTGTCCCAGTAAGGTTGCACGGTTTCTGAGCAAACCACTGCTTCACCGGACAAATAACGCTGGATTTGCTTGTGGGTCCCCGTCCCGCGCCGACTTGCCGCCCCAGAAATGCGAGTGGCTTCGGCGGCTCCTACGCGATCGCGCCAATTTGCTAAAGCTTCGCGATGAGCCTGGGGTTTAGTGGCATTGAGAATGGTGGTGACACTTGGCAAACGTCTACCTTGGTCATTGACATAATATTGTTTGCCGTTTTCGCGTACTGTTTTGGCGGTGTAGTGAGGAAGTCGCTGCGATTCCAAGGACATAGATCAAGAGCAAACGCTTTATTCTAGAAGTTTGTAGCCTCTGGCGCTCTAATCCACTCGTCCCATCAGTTGGGCGATCGCCTTAATTAGATAATCAGGCTCGATGGGTTTGGCGACATGTTGTTGGAAACCAGCCGCTAGCACTTGTTGCTGATTCAGCTCTCCTGCATAGGCGGTTAGGGCGATCGCGGGAATGGTGCCACCGTGCTCGAGAGGCAGCGATCGCACTTGACGAATCAGCATATAACCGTCCATTTGCGGCATGCCAATGTCACTCAAAAGCAAATCATATTGAGCTTGGCTCAGCGCTTCTAAGGCTGCTCCCGCAGAACCTACAGCAGTGACGGTTGCTCCAGCTTGGTTCAAGATGAACTCCACCACTTCTCTGGTGTCGGCATCATCATCTACCAGCAAAATTCTCAGGGCTGTTAGCCAGGGTTGCAGGCTGAGAACGGCAGCATCCCCAGGTAGCAATTCATGCTGATCTCTTTCCTCGACTTGCCACAGCGGTAGGCGGATAACAAAGGTGGCTCCTTGCCCTTCCCCAGCGCTGGCAGCTTGAATCATACCACCATGCAGTTCTACCAAATGCCGAGCGATCGCCAGTCCTAGACCTAAGCCGCCGAAGATGCGAGTGGTCGTGCTGTCTGCTTGGCGAAAGTAGTCAAAGATATAAGACAGAAATTCTGGGGCGATGCCCTTGCCTGTATCACTCACACGAATTTGGGCTTGACTACCTATTTGTTCTAGCTTCACTTCTACTTGCCCGCCTGCAGGGGTGAACTTTACTGCATTGGACAGCAAATTCCAAACTACTTGTTGGAGTCGGTTTTGATCCCCCAAAACTTGACCAACGCCGTCATCGAAGAGGGTGTGAATGCGAATCGATTTGGCTTCTGCTGCCAACCGGACTGTTTCGATCGCAGCGGCAATCACAGCTACTAAATTCACGGGATGAGCCGTCAAGGTCAGCTTCCCTTGGAGAATCCGAGAGACATCGAGCAGATCTTCGATGAGCTGAGTTTGCAGCTTGGCATTGCGCTCAATGGTTTCTAGAGCTAAATCCACTTTGGCGGGTTCTAGCTTGCCACCTCTGAGTAACTTGGCCCAGCCCAAAATGGGATTCAGAGGGGTGCGTAATTCGTGAGAGAGCACCGCCAAAAATTCGTCTTTGATGCGGTTAGCTGCTTCTGCTTCTGCGCGTAGGCGTTTCTGCTCCTGATATAGCTCGGTTGTGCCGATGGCTGAAGCCGACAAGTTAGCCAAGGCCATCCCCACTCGGATTTCGGTATCGTGGAATGGGTGGGGTTGGTGGTAATAAAACACCAAAGTCCCAGAAGTTTCTCCATGAATTCTTAGCGGTAGTACTAGGAGCGCCATGATTCCTTCTTGGCGATAGCCCGCTTTGCGCATTTCTAGGAGGGGCGACTGTTCTACATCCTCGATCACAAATGGTTCGTCTGGCATCGTGGGTGTAGCAGTTGTCACCTGAATCACAGATTGTTGGTAAGCCTCAGACAATCCGGCGGCTGAAACAACTTGCCATTTGTTTAGGGAGGGTAGGAAACGCCAGACGGCATAAGCATCAGCAGCAATTAGATTGCAAGACAGGTCTAGAATCTTAGGCAGCAGTACCGTCAGCTCTAGAGAACTAATTAAGGTGCTAGAAGCTTCGACTAACAAAGTCAGCTTTTGCTCAACGCTTTGCTGGAGCCGCAATCCTGCTTCTCGTTCTTGCAAAGCGGCTTGGGCGGTTTGATAGAGACGAGCATTGTCTACGGCGATCGCGGCTCGTTGCGCTAAATCTTCTGCCAAAACCAGATCTACTGTGTTGTACTGCCACTTTGATTCAGCCGTGGCGAAGGTAATCACGCCTAAGACGCGATCGCGAGCAATCAGCGGCACCACCATTGCAGATTGGCAACTCAAACTCCGCAACAGCTCTAAATGTTCAGCGTTCTGAGCATAAGCAACTAACATCTCCTCAGAGAGCTGAGGAATCAGTTCTGAGGCTCTCGTTCGCACTGCATAGGCAGGCCCAGAGGCAGCGTCAGTTGGGGGAGGATAACGCTGATTTAGCTGCCAAGCTTGGGCTACTTTCGTGGCATCGAGGTGGGCAATGGCTAAGCGTCGCAAGGTCCCGTCTTGATTTAAGACATCCACCAAACACCAATCAGCGATCGGCGGGACGGCGAGTTGAGCCACACTTTCCAAGGTCGCTTCGTAATCGAGAGAACTAGCCAGAACTCGGCTGGCTTCTGCTAAAAATGCGGCTCGTCTTTCGGCTGATTCTGCGACTGTCCGAGCGGCCTGCTCGCGCAACAGCAGTTGTTGGCGCTCAGCCTCTGCTTGCTTTAGTGCCTGGGTATACTGATGCAAAACCTCTATTTCATGATTCTGCTGCCGTAGTGCTGCAATTTCGTCGAGGAGTTGCTCTCTGGTTTTGTCTTCATCTTTCATCAGCAAATCTTGGTTGAGATTGCTCTCAAACACTAGGAACCAAACACTAATCGCCAGTCACAGTAGCAGAATTGAGGGCTTCCATAGATGCTGTGGAAGTTTCAGTCGGCTGAAGCGGAGTGACTTCTGTCAATCTGCCCTGGAGGCGGCCATGCGACCGCGAAACCTCAAAAATTTTGCTATCTATATCTAAAGTTATAGAAGCACTCCGGATGATTGGAAGCACCATTTAGAGCAAATTCCTTAAACTTAAGCTACGCGATCGCTCTTGAGGTGCTGCTCTTGAGGTGCTTCTAAGGACGATCGTACAAGTATCTAATAGACCTCTTCAAAAATAAGAAAAGTGGGTAGGTCAAGCTGCTAAAACCCTAATTTCAGACATACTGCACCCGTAACCGGACTAGGCCACAGACACAACCAATCGCGGTCTCATACATCCGTGAACGCATCCGGAACTCTTCTTTGGCAATCCGGAAAATTTTAACTACTCGAATCACATGTTCCACAAACACTCGCTTTTGACTCAGGTAGCGATTAAACTCCTTTTGCTCCTGCGTTAACTCTCCTTTCGGTGGCTTCTTATACGCTGTGGTGGTATTGCGACGACCGACATAGGCTCTGTCGCCGATGAATGAAAGGTGGTTTGGCAATTCGTCCTGCGTTTGCTCAAACAGCTTGCTGTCACTACGGGGTCCCTTCTCTCCCAAGATGACATCGACGAGGTCCACACCCTTCGGAAGGACAATCGCCTGATTTTTACGCGTATGCTCCTTCTGTTTGCCAGAGTAATACTCTTCCTGCTCATCGGTGGGTTGCGGAATCGCTTGCTCCCAACTATCGACCAGCAAGGCTCCCTCTGGCAGTTCGGCTAAACACTGCTCTAGCTCTGCGCGTTCGACACTGGGACATTCTTGCTGCCATTGTTCAAGCAAACTCGCAGGTAGGTGCTCACGCAGATGGGGCAGCATTTCATGGATGTAGTTCCAGACCGTCGCTTCAGCACAACCGAGGGTGACAGCAATCGCTTGCATGGTCCAGTGTTGCCGCAGGTAAACTAGGGTCACCAACAACCGACCTAGAACGGCGGCATCCTTTTTACGCCCTCCACCCCCCTGTCGTTTTCGTCCAGGGCGTTGAGCCTGCCTCAGGCGTTTAGCCCGTTCCGCTTCTGCCGTCCGCTGCCACAGTTCCCAAAGCGTGTTTGCTCCGAGCCCTACCATCCGTTTACCTTGTTCAGGATGGGCGTTGAATAGATGCAACAGACGGTTGAGGAATGCCTGCTTCATGATTCGTCCTGACAGCACTGCTCCCTCTATTTTGTCTGATTGCCTTATTTTTGAAGAAGTCTAATGAAATTGAAAGGGGTACCGGTGCGTTCATTGCAGGTGCGATAGCACGCCTTGCAGCGATACATCGCGTAACCTAAATCAGTAGTGCGTTGCAATCGAGTGGTGTGAGCCGAGCTGCAGTGAGGACAATTCATCGAAGGCTGACTAAACGGAAGTTGAGGGCAGAAGCTAGTTTATCAGGCAGGGGCTTCTACCCTCAATTTGAGTACTCAGTTCTGACAGTTTCCCTACAACTCAGTCAGTACCTACTTCTACCCCAGCTTACCTATCTCCTGACAAAGCTGAGAGGCAAGGGAAACTAAACAAGCGGCCCCATCAAGGAGTCAAGAAGCAAAAGCGAGGTCCGAAGAAAAAACAGGCAAAAGAGCAGCAAGCAGCTGAGAAAGAAGTGCCAAAGCGGGTCCCAGAAGAAGCTGAAGAGGAGCGCGACAAAGATTAGCATTATCCCTTCAGCTTTTTACGACTAGCAACTGCTTGGAGAAAGCGATCGCTTGGGGCTAGTAGGAGTTAGCACTCACAGTTTGAAACGAACGACTTTTACCCAGATGAACAGTGCAGGAATACCCCTTTAGGTGATTCAGAAGATTCCTGGGCACCGCAGTTTACAAGCAATTTTCACTTTGTCTACTCCCGCCTTCTCAGCGATCGCCAATATGTCACTGCTCCTAGGATCGACCCTAAGAATGGTACAGTCCCAACCGCTAAAACGGCCCAGCCAGCAGCGATAGAGGATAAAACGGGATAACTACAATTCTCTGGCTCTTGGTTGCATGTCACTGCAGCGATCGCTACTAAGACCAGCGGTAAGAGGGTAATAAGCCAACCCCCTAGCGTACAGGAGAGAATCAAATTGGCTTCATCATCGTTCCTAGAGCTTCCCAAACGATAGACCACAAAGCCGAGCAAGAGGGCAAAACTTAGCCCTGCCACCGCTCCAACAATTGCCATCAAGGTCATGTAAGCCAACCCTAACCTGGAAAGTGCTCCCAATAAGACAATCAGCTTAAAGTTTAGCCACGCACTATAAACCTTATCAGAAATTAGGACTTAGAATTATACCGTGCACCTGGAATGAGGTCGGTAGATGAAAATGACATATGCGGAACTACGAACCAAACCGCAGACCTTGTGTAGTTTAACCGGGCTCACCCCCAAAGAGTTTGAGGCTTTGTTAGAGAG